>NZ_JJNY01000040.1:0-158443 GCF_000690035.1 Pseudoalteromonas sp. S3431 | reverse complement strand
CTGCATGGATGCAGGAGGTAGAGCAATGCAGGGAGCAATTGCCGAGAACAACTAGATACAAAAATTTTTGCCTAGTACTAGCGTAATTTTCTTAACGTTAAATAGACCCCATATATAAGCCGATTGGTATTAGCTACCAGCCAAAGGTTGATTTTTCTTTCGTTTTACGAATTTCAGTTTCGTCTGCCCATTCAACTAGGCCGCTTTCCATATCCAATAAACGCATCGTAAATTTATAGTATACGTCTGATTTATCGGCATTTGATTTAACTATGCTCGATAAATTTCCGTATAACATATATTGCGCGCCAATTTGTTTACCAAATGCAACGGCTGTTGCAGGGTTAACAAGGGCATCTTCGTTCTGAAACGTTAATTGCTCACGTACTGACTCAACACGAGTCATATCTACAAAACGGAACTTACCGCTGCGTAGCATTTGTGTTGAGATTGAATCGGTGATTGATTCAGTATCAATGTGTTCACTGGTTTTGTTTTTAATACGCTCAACAAATACTACAGGGCGTTTATTAGCGGTCATTGTGCCAACAACGGGTGAGCTGAGTAATGAATCGGTCATTTGGCTCGCTACTTTTTGTAAGTCAGTAGAGCCAAAATTAATATCGGTTGTTTCTACGGCTTGTGCGTCGCCATAACTTACTACGGCTTTATTAGCACAGCCACTCAATACTAAAGCGCTCAAGCCAATTAAAGCGTAAGTTGATGCTGTTTTAAATTTGTTACTGATGATCATGGTTGTTTCCTTTAATCTTTAAATTCTTGTGATTCGGTAGACACTTCTCTAACTGCTAAAGAAAAGGTAACCGCATCAGAGCTCGGTGCTAAGCCCGGTAATTGTGTTTTTGCAAAACCAAATAAGGTGAGTGCTTGCCAAGGTGAATGGTTGCCTTTAATTACAAAGCCGTCTTTATCAAACCAATTAAACTGATACTGTAAATATTGTGATTTTTTATACTGGCTCGAAAGTGTCACTACTACATCGGTTAACTGGTTTGTTTGACGGGTCTTTATGTCAGTTATAGTCAGCTTTTTACTTAAAGCTGGGTTATCAACACGTAATTGCTCATTAAACTGGCTTTTATTTTGTTCAACAGAAATACCGGATGTAATCGGTTTACTTGAACATGCACTTAGCATTAGTACTGCTAATAATGGCGCTATGTATTTCATGATGGCTCCTAAAGTTGAACTACGTGGTAATTAAAGTAGTTATTGATAGAGGTTAAGTAAATTAACGTTAACCCTTGCTTACTAATGGTGAAATTTATAGGCGCTTGTGTGCCTATATGCAGAGAATGCTCACCTGTATTTAGGTTTTGCCTTGCAACACTTATTTGATTTGGAAGCGTAAGCCAACTGCGTGTATCAGCTTGCTCAGATGCCAAATTATAAATATTGGCAATTATGTTACCTACATCACCGGCGCTGCGAGCAAACTCTGCACGCACTTTTTCTTTTGCCACTAACCTAAGTACTTGACGGGCTACTTTTGCAGGTATTTGATCTTCTAATGTTTTGGCTGCAAGTGCTTCAATGTGTACCAGTGGACTAAGCGTTAAGCTTTGTGCATCAATGTTTATGGCGTTAAGACGGCGCACATAGGCGTTATCTTTATATACCGGCATTGCTAGACTATAAAAGCGTGCATCGCCACGTGATGAATAAATTGGTAAGCGCAGTTTAAATTCATCTTGTTTTGGCACTAAGCCTTGTTCAAATAAAACAATCACTTCGCCTTGTGATGAAGAAATAGTTGGCGCATCACTAAAACGTTTTTTGAATTCACTTAAGTCTTGCGCAAACCCTTGTTTTTTAGCAAGGCGTATTACGTCCTGTTGTAAATAAATATTGTTAGGTTGTATAGCGAGTGCTTTTTTATAATCAATATAAGCATCGTCGTATTGTTTAGCACTTTGGTAAAGCAAAGCAGATAAGTAAAACGTGTAGGCATTTTGAAAGCCATTTTTTACATCCCTGGTTACATTGTTCATACTCGGGTAGTGCTGTTGCGCTTCTTTTATTGTTGAGTCTACTTCAGTTTGATTTTCTGCAAGTGCATCAACTTGTACTTTATTAGCTCTACGAATTTCTACTAAAGCGCCTTCAATATCATTTTTGTATACATAGTTAAGTGCTTTATAGCTATGAAGCATGCTCATTTCGTAAGCAGGTGGAACATAGGTAATGGCTGAGTCGTTAGTAAATAACGCATTACTTTGTTCAAGCCCTGCACTTACCTGTATTTTGGCGGCTTCACGTTTTTTTTGCATTTGCGTATACACATTCTCGAATTTGCTTTGTGCATCATTTGCTGTATTCGCTAAGTCGTTTAAACGAGCTTGCTCGAGTTGGTTGAGTAAGTAGCTGCTGTGCAGGGTGCTATTATTAGCAATAAGGGATTGCGCTTCTTCGATATTATTTTTCTCGATCGCATTTCTTATTGGTGTCATTTGCGTGGCATAGTCATTAAATAGGTCACTAAAACCTATTGTGCTACACCCACTTAAAATAAAACAAAAGCTTAAAGTTATACTTAGGCGCACTGCGCACTCCTCTTAATTTACCTACATACATTAACATATTATTTTTAGCTAAATGTGTGAAATATTGTAAAAAATCGTAGAGTAAAATTGCCTGCTAATCCAGAAATATAAGATCACACTGGTGAACAAAACGTGAACTCTATTAATTTTTTATCAACTACACTGAAATAGTAATTTAGCTTTTACGGTCTAGCTATTTGTTATATCACTCAGAGGAAATAAAAAATGAAAAAGTTCACAGGTGCAGCAATGGCTGTAATGGTTGCAGGTTTAGTTGGTTGTAATGCAACAGAGGCAGAAACATCACCATCAAGTTCTGTTGCAAATAATGGCGCAACAACTGATTTAGTTCATTGTTACGATGCAAATGTGTGTGGCGGTCATAACGATTGTAAAACAGCTGAAAATGCATGTGCTGGTCAAGCATCATGTAAAGGGACTGGTTTTGTAGCTATGCCTGCAAAAGCGTGTGCTGACGTTGGCGGTAAAGTAAAAGATAAATGGGTTGGCAGTGTAGCTAAAGCTGATTTAGTACATTGTAATGATGTAAATGTGTGTGGCGGTCATAACGATTGTAAAACAGCTAATAACGCGTGTGCTGGACATGCATCGTGTAAAGGGACTGGTTTTGTATCAATGCCAGCAAAAGCATGTGGTGACATTGGTGGTTCTGTAGGTAGCTAATACCAATTTTATTAAAAATATGATCTTTTTATCGCATTAAATAGCACACTTATTGCGTTATTTTCTTAGCGCTATAATAGATCACTAATTTAATGCAATTGGTATAAAAATTTATCGAACGCATAAAATAAGCCTGAACGATGTATTTTATTATTCAGGCTTATTAAGGAAGTTTATGACAAATCGTTTTTTAGGTTTTGGTTTAGGACTAAGAGCCCCTCATTTTGAGCAAATTATTGCAGAGAAACCAGCTGTAGATTGGTTTGAAATTATTTCAGAAAACTATTTTGTAGCCGGTGGAAAACCTTGGCATTATTTAAATAAAATCAGATCTGATTACCCCATTGTGATGCATGGTGTATCAATGTCGATTGGTAGTACAGACGCAATCAACAAAGACTACTTAAATCAGTTAAAAAACACCATTGCAAGAGTAGAGCCGCAGTGGGTGTCTGATCATTTATGCTTCACTCAAGTTGGCGGCATAAATAGCCACGATTTACTGCCAATGCCTTACACCAATGTGGCGCTTGAACATTTAGCTAATAAAATATCGCAAGTTCAGGATTACCTAGGCCGAGAGATGATTTTTGAAAATGTGTCGAGTTATTTAACATACAACGCTTCACAAATGAGTGAGTGGGAATTTTTAGCGCAATTACATAAGCAAACTGGCTGTAAGTTTTTAATGGATGTAAACAATGTTTATGTAAGTGCACGTAATCACGACTTTAACGCAATGGATTATTTATCGGCTATTCCGAGTACTGCTATTGCGCAAATTCACTTAGCAGGACATCAAGACTTTGGTACGCATATTATAGATACTCATGATGAAGATGTCCCAGATGCGGTATGGGACTTATATGCTCAGTATGCAAAAACATTAGGTCCTGTAAGTACTATGATTGAACGCGATGATAATATTGGCTCCCTTGATGATTTAATAACTGAGCTTGAGCATGCTAAAACGCTAGTGAAACCGTTTTGGGATATTAGAGCATGAGCGATTTAGCGAAGCTGCAACAACAGTTTATGGATTTACTGCAAGGTGAAAGTTCGGATATTAGCGAGCAAATTGCGCAGCAAGGGCAGTTAAATACACAACAGCGACTCTCTATTTATCAAAACGCTTATAAAATTCGTTTAAGAGCTGTTGTAGAACAAGATCACGAACAGTTGGGCATTTACTTAGGTGATGATTTATTTGAGATGATGGTTGATGGTTATTTAGCTTTATATCCTTCAACTCATACGTCACTACGAATTTTTGCAGAGAAATTACCTGATTACTTAGCCACCAATACTCCTTTTAACGATTACCCCATACTTGCAGATATAGCCAAATTTGAACGACTATTGCTAAGCGCGTTTGATGCAAGCGATAAAACATTACTCAATGTATCAGAGCTTGAAAGTATTGAACCACAGCAATGGCCAAATTTACTATTAAAATTACATCCAAGTGTACAGTTAGTCGCGTTTCATACGTTGGCGGTTGAAAGTTGGCAGGCAATAAAAGAAAAGCAAACACCGCCAGAACCAATAGCCTCAGAACCTCGCTTTTGGGTTATTGCACGTGATATTGACAGGCGTACACAATATTTAAGCGTTGATGCACAAGAGCATCGCTTACTGAATCTATTAAAACAAAACACACCCTTTGCACAGTTATGCCAATCCTGTTTAAATGAGCTCCCTGGTGAACAAATCGCTGGGTTTTTAATTACTAAAATTAATCAGTGGCTTGAACGTGGTTGGTTAATTAACGAGTAAGTTTAAACAACAATGTTTTTTTGTTGCAAAGGAATTTTTTTGAAAGCCACCATATACACAATCATTGCTTTAATTGCGTTTGCCGCAAATTCTCTTTTTTGCAGAATGGCTTTAGCCGAAGGCTATATAGATGCTTGGAACTTTACAGTTATTCGCTTACTAAGCGGGGCTGCATGTTTGGGCATTATAATGGCTATTTATACCCATAATTTAAAACGTAAAGGTACATTTAACCCCGCTATTATAAGTGACAGAGGAAGCTGGCGAAGCAGTATTAGCCTGCTAGTTTATGCACTTTGTTTTTCGATTGCTTACGTAGAGCTTGATACAGGCACTGGCGCACTTATTTTGTTTTCCGCTGTGCAACTTACTATGATTGGCTGGGGTATATATCAAAAAGAGCAGTTGAGTGTGCTTCAGTGGTGCTCGTTTATAGTGGCGCTAGGTGGCTTTGTATATTTAATGCTGCCATCTGCTGCAGTGCCTTCACTGTTTGGCGCATCACTTATGGCACTCAGCGGTATAGGATGGGGTATTTACAGTATTCGCGGTAAAGTGTGTGTATCGCCACTGCGTACTACTGGGTTTAACTTTATAAGAAGCTTAGTTGCTATCCCTGTTTTATTACTCGTAGGTATGAGTTATTTAAAAAATATCAGTATTGAAGGGGTGTTACTTGCGTGTGCCTCGGGTGCGATAGCATCTGGGATTGGTTACAGTGTTTGGTATGTGGCTATGCCACTGCTTAAAAGTACCCAAGCTGCTGTTGTGCAGTTGTGTGTGCCGGTACTTGCAGCCATTGCCGGGGTTTTGTTTTTATCTGAGCAGGTAACAATGGAGTTTGTAGTCGCAAGCTCCTTAATATTAGGGGCCGTGCTGGTGTTTATTTTAAATAAAAAGAAGGCTTAATATAACCTAACCTTCTTTTAGGTGTGGGCTTACGTTTGTTACAAAGCGTGTATAAATAGCAGGTAAGTTATCAAGTATTGCCTGCTTGCCCTGTAGTTCACTGTTTTTTATACATTCAAAAAGTACTTGCTCGCTAAGTTTATTCACTAATAATTGTGATTGCTTAATATGGCTTATATGCCAAAGCTCAGGTGCGACGCCACCTAAATCATGCTGGTAAGGGCGATAAAAGCCAAATTTAACTAAGTTAGTATCAAGCCAATTACTTAAAGGCGCAAAAGGCCCACCTTGCAAGTATTCATCAGGTGTTAGCTGTAGCTTATAATCATCACTCACCGCAGCTTTATCAAACACATCTAAGTCAGTCCCTAAATGGTGCCTGCTTGCGCCAGGTAGTGCAGAGTAGAGCATTATTGCTATGCATTTATCTACATCATTTAATTTAGTTAAATCTACAACCTTTTGCTGTTTATTATAAACAGGTCGAATACCTAAAAACTTATTATTCCAAATAATTGACTGGCGTTCAAAGTCGCGAAAACTTGAGGCAATAGTAAGATCAAATCCCGCTTTTTGAGCTGCACTTTGCAGCGCTAAAAAGTCGCTAATAATAGCGCTGTGCAAGCGATGATTTTGTATGTCAGTTAAATGTGTATCACTTTGCCCTGTGATACACATTATCGATGTTGGTTTAGTTACATCCATTATGCTAAAAGTTGCTCTAATATTTGCTCGTAAATGTTGGTAAGGGCTATTAAATCATCGGTACTTACGCATTCATCTACTTTATGAATAGTAGCGTTACGTGGCCCTAGTTCAATTACTTTAGCACCTGTTTGCGCAATAAAACGCCCGTCAGATGTGCCACCTGTGGTTTCTAGGTTTGTGGTTAAACCGGTTACCGATTTAATAGCATTGACTGTGGCATTAACAAGGGGGCCGTGCTCGGTAATAAAAGGCAAACCATTTACTATCCAACTTAATTCATAATTTAAGTTATGCTTTTGTAGAATGTCATTTACACGTTGTTGTAATTGCTCATGCGTTACTTGCGTACTAAATCTAAAGTTAAACTGTATTTCTAGTTCACCCGGGATCACATTACCAGCACCTGTGCCGCCATTAATATTTGAAATTTGAAAGCTGGTAGCAGGGAAGTATTCATTTCCGTTATCCCACACCGTTTGGCTAAGCTCAGTAAGTGCAGGGGTTGCTAGATGAATTGGGTTTTGTGCTAAATGTGGGTAGGCTACATGCCCTTGTACGCCCTTAACGGTTAAAAAAGCGGTGAGTGAGCCTCTTCGACCATTTTTAACAACATCACCTAGTACATCTCGTGATGAAGGTTCGCCAACTAGGCACATATCGATTTTTTCACCGCGTGCTTCTAGCGTATCAATTACACGAGTCGTCCCGTTTACAAATGGACCTTCTTCGTCAGAAGTAATTAAAAATGAAATTGAACCTTTATGATCTGGGTGCTTAGTAACAAAACGCTCGGTTGCTACAAGCATCGCAGCTAATGAGCCTTTCATATCGGCAGCGCCACGGCCATGTAAGAGACCGTCTTTTATTAATCCTGAAAACGGCGGATGTTGCCAATTTTTTTCAGGGCCTGTTGGCACCACATCGGTGTGACCTGCAAAACAAAAGTGCGGTGATTGTGTGCCTTTTCGAGCCCAAGTGTTAAGTGTGTCGGTAAAAAATAATGACTCTATATTAAAACCAACCGCAGCAAGGCGATCGTTCATCATTTGTTGGCAGCCAGCATCTTCGGGGGTTACTGACTCTCGTTGGATTAGCGCTTGAGCGAGTGCAATTACGTCAACAGTCATTATTTAAAAATCTCATCGTATTGAACTGCTTTAAAACCTAAATGGTAGCTGCCATTGTTTACGAGTACCGGACGTTTGATCATTGCAGGTTGTTCAACTAACAGTGAAATAGCACTCTCTTTAGTTAAGCTTTGTTTTTGCTCATCAGTTAATGCACGATAAGTAGTACCACGTTTATTAACAAGCTGTTCCCAATCAAGCTTATCAGCAAAGTCACTCACCATTTGCTCATTCACGCCATCTTTACGGTAGTCGTGAAAAGTAAATTCGACATTGTTATCGGTTAAATATTTTTTAGCTTTTTTAATCGTGTCACAATTGCTAATGCCGTATAAGGTAATCATAGATTTAATTCTTCTTAATAATAGTTAATAGAGTGTCTTCACCCGCTTGTACCAGTGAGTGAGAGTAATGAAATGTACCAAGGTTGTGGCCATTTAGTAAAATTAGGCTAGCAAGCATAGGAGTATCAAGCTCTCGTAAATCAAAATAAGCAAGGCGTTGGCCTTTGATTATTTTGCTACCATTGAGCTGTGCTATATGAGTGTGTGTAATTGGTTGCGATGTTGAAATGGTTAAGTTGATTAACACTTTCAACCCATTTTTTGCTTGTAATATAAACTCCGTGCCTGCATTTTTTACCTGTAATAAAGTGCCATCAAACGGCGCTAAAATTTTATGGTTAGTTAGTTGCACTATAATACCTGGCCCAAGTGTGCCAAAGCTAAACAAAGGTTCTGGATGTTCATTTAGCTCCAGTACTTTGCCTGAAAAAGGGCTGGTAATATTAATGGCGTTACGAGGTATTTTTTTTTGCGCAATATATTCTACTTTTTGTGCTTTCATAATTTATTCAGCCACCACATTGTAGCCATCTTTTTTTAGTGCCGTAATAGCTTGAAGTGCAGTTTGCTTTTTTACAAGTATGTAATCGGTGTCGTAGGTTGAAATTGAAAATATAGATATTTTAGCACGTGCTAATACGCCCGAAATATTGGCCATTATCCCGGTTAGCGAAAAACCAAGTGGGCCAACAACTTCAAGTGCTTGCCAATTTGGCTCTGTGTCTAGGCTGTTTATTTCAAAGCTACTAGGGCATACAATTGAAAGTTCGTCGTGGGTTTTAGAAATAAAAAACAACGGGAGTTTTAACAGCGCCGCAGGTATGTCGGCATCTATATCTAAGCTATGTATAGATAAAACGGTGCTGTGTAATTGTAATGTTTGTTTTGACATTAAAAACCTGCGAAACAGCAATATCGGTAGGTTTATAGTATAGATTATTAGCTTTAAATTAAAGGTGTAACAGTAACTAACCTGATAGTAAGTGAGTTAATTCCCGAAGGTAGAAAAACTTACCCACAATTTCTGTGGATAAGTATGGGGGTTGCAGGGTATAAATAGCCTAACTAGTTAATTATTAAATAAATAATAGCTAGGCTATAAAAAGCACATGTGAGTGTTGATGTTTAATTAAGTGCTTCAGCTTGTGCTGCTTGAATGGCCGTTAGTGCAATGGTATACACAATATCATCAACTAATGCACCACGACTTAAGTCGTTAACAGGTTTGCGCATACCTTGTAGCATTGGACCAATACTTATTAAATCAGCGCTACGTTGTACTGCTTTATAGGTAGTATTGCCTGTATTTAAATCAGGGAATATAAATACAGTCGCTTTACCTGCAACAGGGCTATTAGGTGCTTTTTTAAGTGCCACGTTTTCCATAATGGCTGCGTCGTATTGAAGTGGCCCATCAATGATTAAATCAGGACGCTTTTGCTGCGCTATTTTTGTGGCTTCGCGTACTTTTTCTACATCAGCGCCCGTGCCAGACGTACCCGTACTGTAACTGATCATAGCTACACGCGGCTCTATACCAAATGCAGCAGCAGAGTCGGCAGATTGAATAGCTATATCTGCAAGTTGTTCAGCATTAGGGTCTGGGTTAATCGCACAGTCACCATAAACTAACACTTGGTCAGGCAGCAGCATAAAAAACACGGATGATACTAACGATGATCCTGGCGCTGTTTTAATTAACTGCAGTGGTGGGCGAATTGTATTGGCAGTGGTGTTTACTGCACCCGACACTAAGCCATCTACCTTACCTTGCTCAAGCATCATTGTGCCAAGTACCACGTTATCTTGCAGTTGCTCTTGCGCGACTACGGCAGTTAGGCCTTTGCTTTTACGAATTTCGACCATAGGCGCAATATAATCATTAATGATGCTTTTAGGCTCAATAATACTTACGTGTTCGTTAAGCTCAATCCCTTGTTGCTCTGCAATGCGCATTATTTCTTCGCGATCGCCAAGCAATATAGTTTTAGCAATGCCGCGTTGGCCACAAATAGCAGCCGCTTTAATAGTACGAGGTTCATTGCCTTCTGGTAGCACAACTGTTTTTCCGGCTTTACGGGCTTTGTCTGTTAACAAGTAACGAAATGCTGGAGGCGATAATTTACGTGTTTTACCTACGCTTTTGGCTAACGTGTCTAACCAGTCAGAATCAATATGTTCAGCGTTATGATCTTTTACTTTTTCAATTCGTTGGTCGTCGTCGTTTGGTACTTCCATATTAAAGTTATGCAGTAATAACGAGGTGCGCCATGTATCGCCATCAGTAGCGAGTATAGGCAAGCCAGTTTGCATAGCTTGCTCACACAAGGCCATGATACGTGGCTCTGGCTCAAAGCCACCGGTGAGTAATATAGCGCCAAGTTTAGTGCCGTTCATAGCTGATAAACACGCAGCCACAAGTATGTCTGAGCGATCGCCTGGTGTTACCAATAAGGCTCCTGGGGTAAAGTAATTTAAAATATTTGACACTGTACGCGCACAAAAAGTAATACGACGCAGGCGACGATGCAGCATATCGCCTTCGTTAATTATCGTTGCTTTTAAATACGCGCTTAAATCTTTTACGCGAGGTGCGACGAGGTCAAAATCCCAAGGGATTGCACCAAGTAGCATAAACGGGTTTTTTCTAAAAATAGGTAACGACGCTAAACGATTTAATTCGTTTTCAAGTTCTTCTGGTTTGTAGGTGTCAACTAAATCGGCGCGAGCGCGGCCCTCTTCATCAAGTGGCGCATTTACTTTATTAAAAATACAGCCAAGTACGCGAGGGTGATCAATTCCACCATAGTTACCCGCTGCGATTTCAAGGCGGTCTTCTATTTGTGTAATGCTGTAATTACCGGGGGTGAGTACAAATACAATGTCGGCGCCAAGTGTTTGTGCAATTTCACGATTTACACGTCCAGCGTAAGGTTGACGACGAGTAGGGACCATACCTTCTATAATGGCTACTTCATCGTCGTTTATTTTGCTCTCAAAACGCTCAACAATTTCCTCTAGTAGGTCGTCACCTTTGCCATCGCCAATCATTTGCTCTGCGTAATCGAGTGCAAAAGGTGTAGGTGGGTTAATCGGTGAGCCTTGGGTAACTATTTGCGTTGATTTTTCAGGGCCCGTTTCACCCGAGCGGGGCTGCGCAATTGGTTTAAAAAAGTTAACCTTAACTGTTTTTTGTTCAAGAGCACGCACTAAACCAACAGAGACAGAGGTTAGACCAACACCTGTAGAGACAGGAATTAACATAATACGACGCGCCATATTAAAGCTCCTTTGCTATGTTTGCAGCATCAAGTGCAATAACCCACTCTTCATTTGTGGGCATGACAACGGCTTTACTACGTGCCAGTGAAGAGCTAATAATGCCTTCTTGGCCAAAACGAGCATTAAGATTAGCTTGTTTATCGCAATCAAGTCCTAAAAAGGCAAGCTGTGAGATTACTTTTTCACGAATAATATCAGAGTTTTCGCCAATACCGCCGGTAAAAATAATCGCATCAAGGCGTTGTAGTGGTACCATATAAGCGGCAATTTGTTTTGAAAGACGGTAGCAAAACATATCAAGCGCGAGTATTGCTTTTTTATTACCGGCAACAGCCGCTTCTTCGATTGTGCGGCAATCATTAGAAAGCTCGCTGATACCTAATAAACCACTTTTTTGATTGAGCAAGTTATCTATTTGCTGTGCAGTGTAATCGAGCTGCGTGGTTAAAAAGTTAAACAGGCCTGGATCTATATCGCCACTACGGGTGCCCATCATTAGGCCCTCTAGTGGTGTTAGGCCCATACTGGTATCTACACTATTACCATTTTTAATAGCACACACTGAACAACCATTACCTAAGTGGGCACTGATAAAGTTACTTTGCTCAATAGGTTGATTAAGTAGTTTTGCTGTTTGGCCTGCAACATAAAAGTGGCTTGTGCCATGAAACCCATAACGTCTAACGCCAAATTCTGTATATAGCTTATATGGCAGTGCATAAAGGTAAGCTACTTCATTCATCGTTTGGTGGAACGCAGTATCAAATACGGCTATTTGTGGTAAGCCTTCGAACGATGCCTGTGCAGATGCAATGCCTAACAAATTAGCATGTCCGTGAAGTGGCGCAAGTGTTGCTGCCTGTGTAATACCCGCAATGACCTTCTCGTCAATCAAAACCGATTGCGTAAAATGCTCGCCGCCGTGCACAACACGATGACCCACAGCAATAAGTTGCTCATCTAAGCTATGATCTTTTATTAGGCTTACTAACGTATCTATTGCCTCTGCATGGGCTTGACCTGCTACTAAGTTAATGACAGTTTTAGCGCCGTTGAATTTATATTTTATAGAAGGAGTTGTTGCACCTAAGCGCTCTGCTAGACCAGATATAATTTCGTGGCCCGTGTTTGCATCAATAATGGCAAATTTTAAGCTGGAGCTACCACAATTTAGTACTAAAACGTGTTGTGACTTAGGGGAGGTTGTTGGCATAAATTCATTTCCATAAACAAAATTTAGTAAGTGAACGTGAAACATTAATCGTTACACTCAGAGTGATAAATAAGGCTAAAACATTTAATTAAGCTAAACTAAAATGTAGCTGAATCAATGCGAAATATTTTACCCCAGTTATGGAATTTAGTTTAGTGTTTTGCACACTTTAACAGCAAATTTAAGCACTTTTACTGAGAAAGTAAAAGCCCTTAAAATTGTGTTACACTTTAGAAATAATCAATTTAGTATTGTGTTTTAATAGAGTCACTGTGAGGAGTCATGATGCAAAAAAGTGTGATGTCACAAGTACAAACAGGGCGGTTGTATGCAAAACAATGGCCAATGAGAAAAGAGTTAGCACCTCTATTCATCGAGTTTAAGGTTATTAAAGCTACTGATCTTGCGATCACAGTTATGCCTATTTTAGCCATGCTTACGTTATTTTTTCAGCTGAATTACCTCGGTTCAGACTTCTTACCGCAAGCTATTGCGAGTGCTTTGTTTTTTATCTCGTTACCGTTACAAGGGTTATTATGGCTAGGTAAGCGTGCGCAAACACCTTTAGAGCCAGCCATGCAAAAGTGGTATCACGAGCTTTATACAAAAATGGTTGCCAACGGTTATCAAGCGCAGTTAAGCGAAAAAAAGCCTCGTTATTTGGAGCTTGCGAGTCTACTTAAAGACATGTTTGATAAAATGGATAAAGCGTTTACGAAAGAGCAATTTTAGACGTCGTTAAACTTACGCCTAAATAACCCCAAATTTGATTATGCAGTTTTTGTAAACTGCGTAATGTAAAATGACAAGGTGACAGTATGCTCGCCTTTTTCCTTGAGTGCTTCCCAATGTTCTGGCCTGAACTTCCATGCAAATGGCGTCATCATTATTAAGTTTTTAATATCAGTAAAGCTAAGCGCGACATGCTCTGTTAAAAGAGCTTGCTCTGATTTTTGAAACCCTTTTGGCGAAGATATTTCAGTATGTTCGTTTACTTTTGAATATATATACGACTTTAACTCTTTTAAATGACAAGGACCTGGGCTTGCAACCACTAACGTTGCACTTTGATTTGCAAGGCGCTCAAGCTCTTGCTCAAACAAAGGTGCAAATACGCTAACAAGTACATCAGCAAATTGGCTTTCAAAAGGCGCTTGGCTAATTGATGCCACACTAAAGTTGCAATTAGGGTAGCGCTTTGCTGCATATTTAACCGCAGATTTTGAAATGTCGACGCCGTACACAACTGCGTTTGTTTTACTTGCTATTGCTTGAGTATAAAACCCTTCACCGCATCCCAAATCAATAATAGTATTTGCACTTATATTACTGATTATGTCGCTAAGGTTTTGTTGCAAAAAGCCATAATAGCCACGCTCTAAAAATGCACGCCTAGCTTGTACCATTTCAAGCGAATCGCCTGGTTGTTTTGAGTTTTTTTGTTGCACAGGCAGTAAATTAACATAGCCCTCTTTAGCAACATCAAAGCTATGGTTGTTAGCACAACGAAGTGTTGAATCAGTTTTCAAAAGTGCGTGGTTACACAGTGGGCATTGATATTGTAGACTCATGAGTCTAGGTAGTCCTTATCGTAAAAAGTTTTTACCCAATGCGGGCGATAGGTGATCATAACTGTTATAGCCATACCGTTGAGCATTGCTTCAGGAAACCAAATTATGGCACTTAAATAAACGTAGTTATCTGCGAGTTCTTGCCAATTGTATTGCCCTATAGCTAAGTAAAATAAAGCACCTAGGCTTATTTTTATACAGGCTATAACCCCTGCAGTTATGAACGCACAAACAAATATATAAACAAAAAAATGACGAGGTAAATACTGGTAACTAATTATAAAGCCAAGGTAGCTTAGTAAAATAGGAATAAACGCACCAATAAGCAGTTGAACTGGTAACAGTTCAAGTTCAATTTGACCAAATGCAGTCAGTAGGGCTGTGGCAAGTAGGCTACTTAAAATAGTCAATCGCCAACCTAAAATTAATGTTGCAGCTGTAACGCCTAATATGTGTAAATCGAGGCCAGTTAAAATTCCTGCATTTATTCGCCAAAGCACTGCAAACACTAACGCACACGCAAGCACGCCAGTTTGACGGGCTGGCGTATTAAGCAATGTTTTATATGTTTTTTTATTAAAGCTTAGTAGGGCAATAATAATTACAAGGGCCCAAAGTAGCCCTTGTATTGTTATGCTGAGCATAGTAATTACTTAAATGTTGACCATATAGGGGCATGATCTGAGGGTTTTTCAATACCGCGCAGTTCGTAATCAATACCAGTATCTATACAGCGTGCTGCAAGCTCATTAGTTGCAAGTACTACATCTATTCGAAGTCCTCGGTTATCTACAAACCCCTTAGAGCGATAGTCAAACCATGAGTATTGATCGTCTGTTTCTGGGTTTTGTTCTCTAAAGGTGTCTTTAAAGCCCCAATTAAGTAATGTTGCAAGCCATTCACGCTCTACCGGTTGGAAAGAACATTTACCCGTTTTTAACCAACGTTTAGCATTTACTTCACCAATACCAATATCTAAATCGGTAGGTGATATGTTGATATCGCCCATAACAATTATATCTTGATCGGGTGTATGGTTTGTTTCAAGGTGAGTCATCAAGTCAATATAGAACTGGCGTTTATAAGGGAATTTAGTTTCGTGATTGATATTATCGCCTTGCGGGAAATAACCATTCATTACGGTTAAATCACGACCGTTTTCTTGCTCTACAGTAACGCTTATCATGCGTTTTTGCGACTCATCAGTGTCGGTAGCAAATCCTTTTAAGACCGATTTAGGCTCTTTCTTGCATAACATAGCCACACCATAATGTGCCTTTTGACCATGGTAATAAACGTGGTATCCCATTTTTTGCACATCTTCTAGTGGGAACGCCTCATCATGAACCTTAATCTCTTGCAGTCCAATTACGTCTGGTTGATGTTTATCGATAATTGCTTGTAATTGATGAAGACGAGCACGCAGACCATTGATATTGAAAGAAATCACTTTCATTGAATTTACCTTAAAATTGGTTCTATTTAATGCACCAAATTGTATCAGTATTTACGCGTACATAACATGACTGAAATGGAGAAAATCGCTGCATAATTGTTGACCAAATGGTGCTTAAAGTTTAAACATTGTTAATGCTATATTAATTTGTTAAACAAATAAAAAATTCAATTGATATCTAAAAAACAGGTTATATAATGCGCGAAATCACTCAATAAGCTCGTTCAAATAGGATCTCACATGAAAACACAACTAATTTTAGCTGCAGCACTTTTAGCATCAACTACGGTCTCGGCACAAAGTAATTCGTATTTTAGTAAAGATAATAAAATAGAATCTAAATTGTGTGTATTAAGTGCCAATGAAGGCTTTTCTGCCGCTCGTAAAGAAGCAGCCCAGCATGGTGTGTTTTTATCACGCTTTTCACAAAGTATTTTGTGTAATGGCGAAGATATTCGTGATATTGCTAAAAAAGGAACAACTGCTGAAGTGATTAAAACTAAAGTTGAGGTGTTTGCTAAAGACACTCAACAAGAAACACAACTGTGTATGACTGCTTTAAAACAAGGTCTAGCGCCAGTTCGTCAAAAAATCGGTAATTTAAACTCTCTAAAGTGTAATGGTCAAAAAGTAACTGATTTTGTAAAACGTTATCAAAATGCGGCTATTTAATAACACAAAGATTTGAAAAGCATGCCCAGTATATTTACATATACTGGGCTTTTTTTTGCAAAAATTACAAAGCACTTTGCAAAGTTTTCAGATATAACTTATTGAAATTGTTTGTTAAATGCTCTATTTGTTTGTAACTATTTGATTTTAATTAGTTAACTAACATTGGCATCCGAATTGTATTAGCTAAAGTGACATTTATTTAATTACAAGGACACGTCTTATGAAAAAGTTAACATTAGCAACAACAATTTTAGCATCTTTGAGCCTCGCGGCTTGTTCTTCAAATCAAGGCCTTGAGAAAATAGACAGTGATTTTGCAAGCCTGGACAACGACAGCGATGGCTACATTTCAAAAGTCGAAGCGGATGATGATAGCATCTGGGAGCATTTTTCGAATATTGATACCAATATGGATAATGAAATTAGCCGTAAAGAATTTAACGCCTACATGCAGCTTAATGCAGGTAAAGTGGCGACTGATAGTGACGTAAGTGAATCAGCGTTTAAAGCTGAAATAGCTAAGTTTGATAAAATTGAGAGTAGTTTTTCAAGTTTAGATAATGATAGCAACGGTTATATTTCGATTGCTGAAGGCAACGATGATGATATTTCAAATCATTTTGGTTATATGGATGAAAACCAAGATAAGCGCATCAGCAGAAGTGAGTTTAAGGGTTACATTAAAAAATACGGTAATGCTGTAGCCGAAGATGACGCACTAGAAGCAATTAAACGCAGCTAATATTTGTTGTTTTAAAGAGTAAATTAGAAGCCAGTGATAATCACTGGCTTTTTTGTGTTTAAAATCTAGTTATTTAGTAGATATATTTTCCTAGTTTGGTGTTGTTCTGTCATAATAGATGGCTGTGTATTTTTATTTGTTAAGAGTGTGTATGGCGGGTCGGCGAATTAGTGATGAACAACTAGTTGAGATCATTGAAGCAGCTATTTTTGTTGCAGATAAGCCTGTTAGTAAGCGCCACCTTAAAGACGTAGTATTAATAGATTTAGCTATTTCTATGGCGCGAATAAACGACGCAATAGATACTATACAAGAACATTTTCAAACTCGTGGTATTCGTCTAGTCGAAGTTGGCAGTGGTTATCGCTTTCAGGCATGTAGTAGTTTAAGCCCTTGGTTAAATAATTTGTGGCAAGAACGTGCGCCTAAGTATTCACGTGCTTTACTGGAAACATTATCGCTTATTGCATACAGGCAGCCCATTACACGTGGCGAAATTGAGCAAGTAAGGGGAGTTACTACGGGTTCGAATATTATAAAAACCTTACTCGAAAGAGAGTGGGTTAAAGTGGTAGGGCATAAAGAGGTTCCGGGTAAACCGGCTTTATATGCAACTACTAAACAATTTTTAGATTATTTTTCGTTAACAGGTTTAGATAATTTACCAGCACTGCCAACAGAGCAGCAAAGTAAAATTAACCAGTTATTAAGTGATCCTTCTGTGAGAGAACCATCCGAATGAGTATACAAGGTGAAAAGTTACAAAAAGTCCTAGCCCGTGCAGGCGTAGGCTCGCGCCGTGAAATGGAAAAATACATTGATGCAAACCGCGTTAGTGTAAACGGTAAAGTGGCAAAGTTAGGCGACCGTGTTGAGGAAACAGACTTAATTCGTGTTGACGGACACACTGTGAAAATTGAAGAAAAAGCAGATAGAATTTGTCGTGTAATTATGTATAACAAACCAGAAGGTGAGCTAAGTACACGTAAAGATCCAGAAGGGCGTCGTACTGTATTTGACCGACTTCCTCGTATTGATGGCGATCGTTGGATTGCAGTAGGCCGCTTAGACGTTAATACATCAGGTTTGATGCTGTTTACTAATGATGGTGAGTTAGCAAACCGTTTAATGCACCCAAGTTATGAAGTAGAACGTGAATACTCTGCACGTGTATTTGGTGAAGTAACCAACGAAACGGTTAAAAACCTACTACGTGGTGTTGAGCTTGAAGATGGCCCAGCCAAATTCACGACTGTAACCCCAATGGGTGGCGAAGGTGTTAACCGATGGTTTAACGTAACGTTAAATGAAGGGCGTAACCGCGAAGTCCGCCGTTTATGGCAATCTCAAGATGCGGAAGTATCTCGTCTTATTCGTATTCGTTACGGTAAATTGGAGCTAGATAAGCGCGTACCGCAAGGTGGTTGGATGGAGTATGATCTAGAAACGGTAAACTATTTACGCAAAACCGTTAAATTAGGTCGGGAGACGCAGACTAAGCTTTCTGTTATGCCAGAAAAGCGCAAAGATAAACGCGCTAAAATCAACCAAATCCGTAAAGCAGTTAAAAAACACAATCAACGTGTTAAGCCGACTAAACGTAAATAATCAATTAGTTATTTATTTAACACAAAAAAAGCCGCTCATTGCGGCTTTTTTAATGTGCTTTTAAATAACACAGGACTTAGGCTGGGTTATTTTTTTACCTGAGCATCTAACGATTCGCCATTCACTTCACTAGAATCGTCACTCATTAGATATAAATAGGTAGGCATTAAATCCTCTGGTGTAGCAAGCGCGTCTCTATCTTCACCTGGATATGCAGCCGCTCGCATTGAAGTGCGCGTAGCACCTGGGTTAATACAGTTTACACGAATGTTTGTTTTACCTACTTCACATGCCCATGTTTGCATCATGCCTTCTACTGCAAATTTCGAAATGGCATAAGGTCCCCAAAATTCACGGCCTTTGCGACCAACACCTGATGATGTGAATACGATTGATGCATTATCAGATTTACGAAGAACCGGAAACAAGGCTTTAGTGATCATCGCTTGTGCAGTCACGTTTACTTTCATTATGTTTTCGAACGTAGATGAGCAAAAATGCTCAAGTGGGCCAAGCGAGCCTAAAATACCGGCATTATTAAGAAGCCCATCTAGGCGGCCAAACTGATATTCAATCGTTGCGGCAAGGTCGCGGTAGTTTTGCTTCGTTGCGCCTTTTAAATCCATAGGCACAATTGCAGGTTTAGGATAACCTGCATTAACAATTTCATCGTAAACACATTCAAGTTTATTAGTTGTTTTACCTAATAAAATAACCGTAGCACCATACTTTGCATATGTAATGGCTGCTACTCGACCAATGCCATCGCCGGCGCCTGTTATTAAAATAACTTTATCTTTGAGTGCGTTTTCAGCTGCTTGATAAGTGTGCATAAAAGTACCAAATTGTATGATTTTTTTAATTTTAACATAGCAAAACGTGAAGTAATCGAATTTATTGCAAAATTAGGTGGCGAAAATAGAAACTTTACGTTAAGTTTAACTGGTCTAATGTCTCATTAATAACCTGATTACATTGTTTTAACTTAATACACTGATTAAACACACTATAAAAATAAAATATGTGCGGAGCCAACAATATGAAAAAAATGCTACTTTCACTCTCGGTTACAGCTGCTTTAGCAGGTTGTGGCGGTGGAGAAACGTTAAAAGATGTTAAAAACGACACAGCCCCAGTTATTCCAACGGCAACAGTAAGTTTTGACCCTGCTAATGGAGTTATATCTGTTCCAAACGATTTGTTAATGAGTGGTACCCAAGACGGTACATTAAACATTCCTGGTGAATTAGATGATGATAACGTGTCTATTCCACGCACAGCTTATGCCAACCCACAATTGGCTCTAGGCGCACTTGATGGTTGGTCTTCGCAGGTTCCTTATAAAATTGATTTAACATTCCCACCGAGTGTAAGTTTAGATGAAGCATCTGCTGGGGCTCCTGGTACGGTTAGAATTTTTGAAGTAATAATGGGTGCAAGCTTAACGGATGAAGAATGTTCGGTAGTAGCTGCAGGTACTGCTTGTAAATTAGTGGGCGAACTTACCTTTGGTGTTGACTTTGTTACTCAAGCTTCAGGTAATGCTGTTGCAATTGTTCCTCTAAAACCATTTAAAGCTGGTAGTTCATACATTAATGTATTAACAACAGGGCTTAAAGACTCATTGGGCCGCTCTATTGAGCCATCTTCAACTTATGGGTTAGTTAAACAAGAGGCGCCATTAATTACAGCAGCCCAACTTGGTTTGCAGGGCGCAGTTAATAGCTACGAAAATGTAGTTGTTAGTTCTGGAAATATTACGAAAGACGACATTATTTTCTCAGGTGCGATGACTATTCAATCAGCAGGGCCTGTGCTGGGTACTATCAAGCAGTTGTTAGCAGTGAGCTTGCAACAGCCAAGTATGGCAACACCTGCTGTGCAAGTACCAGAACAACCAATGGTAAATGTACAACAAGTATTTGCTTCACAAGGTGTTGAAGTATCGCCTGCTTTTTCTGGTGTTCAATACCAAAAGGGTAGCATTATGCTTCCTATGTACCTAGGGACTCCAACAGGCACTGAGATAAGTGATTTAAACGATACATATTGGCAAGGTATGTGTGATAGCGCAGTAGCAATACTTGGTTATAAAGCTGTTGCCGGTGATGCTTTTCCTGCAGAACCTATTAGTGAGAATGACGGGTTATGTTTTGCATTGAGTAGTGGACAGCTTCGAGATTTAGGTTTAGACAGCACGCGTCATTTAACTAAATATAATACCATTCCAAAAGTACAAAGCATGGCGAATGTGCCAGTACAACTAACAAAACCTATTTTACCAATTATTAACGGTGTTCGTGCGCAACTACAATTACCGGCTATTGAAATGCCAGAAAATGGCTGGCCTGTTGTAATTATGCAACATGGTATTACTACGCAAAAAGAAAGTATGCTAGCGTTAACTGCCCAACTTTCTATTCAAGGTTTTGCAACTGTAGCAATTGACCACCCAAGACATGGTGAACGCGGTATCGATGTTGATGGTGATGGAAGTGATGACTTTAATGCAACAACAGGTTCGGTACTTAGTTATATGGACTTGAGTTCATTACTTGTTGCGCGAGATAGCCTACGTCAATCAGCGGCTGATTTATTAGGCTTACGCTTGGGTTTAAACTTTATTAACGATACGACTATCAATAGTAAAGATGTTACCTACATCGGGCATTCGTTAGGGTCTATTGTAGCCCCGGCATTTATTGCTCAAGCTAATAGCCCAATGGCGCCTACTGTTGACCCACTGTTTAATGTAAATACAGTAGCACTTGCAAGTGGCGGCGGTGGCATAGCAAGCTTCTTACTTGAATCTGCTGCGTTTGGTCCATTTATTCAAGGTTCAGTACTTTCACAAGCTGGTACAACCGAAGCTGATGAACTTAATGTCTACCTACAAGGCGCTGCGCTTTCTAACTGTGGCTCATTAGTACCAGACATGGAAGCTTACTTGACATGTGGTTACAATGAATATGTTGCATCACTTACTACTGCGGGTGAAACGACTAAACTTACTAACATTCAAGGTGTATTTACACAGTTTGCATTTGCGGCACAAACAGCACTTGATAGTGGCGATCCAACTAACTACGCTGCCACGGTGAAAGCATTAGGTACTCCTGTTTATACTAATGTTGTTGTGGGTGATGGTGTTGATAACAAGCCCGACCAAGTGATACCGCCAATGGCAGCTAATAATCCTATTTCTGGCACAATTCCATTAGCTAACTTGATGGGTCTTGAAACAGTAAGTACTTCGCAAGCATTAAGTGAAACACCTTCGAGCTATTTAGTTAAATTTACTAAAGGGCATCATGGTTCTATATTAACGCCAGCTCAAGATGCTGCAAAGGCTTCAACTGTTGAAGGCAGTGCTGCTGCTAATGCAGAAATGCAGCTGCAAGTAGCTACTTATTTAGCTGCACGTGGACGTATGTTATTAGTTTCCAACCCTGAGGTTGTGACTGATTAATAACCAGTAAAATAATTAACCTTTAAAAGCCACTGAAAAGTGGCTTTTTTTTGTTTTAAAGCATGTTAAATTAGCTGAAATTTATAAATGGAGAAACCAGTTGGAATTTTTATACGAGTACGGTTTGTTTTTTGCTAAAACAGTTACTTTTGTTATCGCTATCGCAGTTATTCTAATGTTAATAGTTGGCGCTGCAGTTAAGCCAAAAGCCAAAAAAGGTGAAATACAAATAGATGATATATCAGAGCAATTAGTAGAACTTAAAGAAAGTTTTTTGCAAAATACGCTCGGTAAAAAAGAGCTAAAGGCGCATCAAAAGGAGTTAAAAACGCAAAGTAAAAAAGCAGATAAAGACGAAGCTAAACCTCGTTTATATGTAATTGACTTTGTGGGCAGTATGGATGCACACGAGGTGGAAAGCTTACGAGAAGAAATAACAGCCATTATCTCTATTGCTGAGCCTAGTAAAGACAAGGTCCTTATTCGTTTAGAAAGTGGTGGCGGGGTTGTACATGGGTACGGACTTGCTGCTTCGCAACTACAGCGTATTAAAAATGCTGGCATACCCTTGAGTGTCTCAATTGATAAAGTGGCTGCCAGTGGAGGGTACATGATGGCATGTGTTGCCGATGAAATACTCGCCGCACCATTTGCAATTGTTGGCTCTATTGGGGTAATTGCTCAAATTCCTAACTTTAATAAAATATTGAAGAAAAATGATGTCGAATTTGAACAAATAACCGCTGGTGAGTTTAAGCGTACACTGACTTTATTTGGTGAGAATACGGATAAAGCTCGTGAAAAATTTCGCGAAGAAATTGAACAAACTCACGACTTATTTAAAACATTTGTGAGTACACAACGCCCAAGTTTAGATATAAATCTAGTTGCGACAGGCGAGCATTGGTTTGCAACTCAGGCTATTGAAAAAGGCTTGGTAGATGTTATAAAAACAAGTGATGATGCTTTATTAGAGCAGCAACATGAACGCCAAATCTATAAAATTAAATATAAAGTCAAAAAAGGACTGAGCGATAAGCTAGCGCTTGGCTTGAGTAGTGGCGTAAATAAAGTCGGGATAAACTTACTTTCTAAATTTAAGTCCCTAAATCCTTAGATTAGAATTTTTAACCTGAGAACAAGCTAATTATTTTTACTCGAAAAAAAACCTTGATGGATTGCATCAAGGTTTTTTTATAGCTGTATAAATGTCTTATGAGTCAATAGATTTATGATAATCTTCTAAGTCTTTAGCTGCGTTAGGGTCATTGAATACGCTTTCATCAAGTTCACCTTCAGACTTGGCAACAACACAGGTAACCATACAATCGCCGGTTACATTAACTGCTGTACGTGTCATATCAAGTAATCTATCTACGCCAATTATAATAGCAATCCCCTCTACAGGTAAGCCAACTTGGTTAAGTACCATTGCCAACATTATTAAGCCAACACCAGGAACACCAGCTGTGCCTACAGAGGCGAGCGTAGCTGTTAATATGACCATTAAATAGTCAGAAATCGTTAAATCAACACTAAATACTTGTGCAATAAATACGGTTGCGACGCCTTGCATAATCGCTGTACCATCCATATTAATGGTTGCACCTAGGGGTATAGTAAATGAGGCAACTGAGTTGCTTGCACCTAACTTTTTAGTCGCAGTTTCAAGTGTAATAGGCATGGTTGCGCTAGAACTTGATGTACTAAATGCAAATAAACAGGTGTGCTTCATTTTAGCTAAGAAAATACGCGGGTTTAAGCCTGTTAGTATTTTTAATAGTAATGTGTAATTTACAAGCGCATGTAATAGCAGGGCCAAAACAACAACGCCAAAATATTTAGCTAGGCTCACAATTAAATTGAGCTCTATTGTAGTGAACAGCTTTGCCATTAAAAAGAACACGCCATATGGTGCAATGTTCATTAATAAAGTAACTAATTTTAAAATAACTGTGTTTAAGTCTTCAAATACATCAGCAACGCGTTTGCCTGCTTTACCACTTAGTGCCATAGCAATACCAAATAGCAAAGCAAATACAATAACTTGTAGCATGTTGCCTTTAGCCATTGCTTCAAATGGATTTGTTGGGAACATGTCTATAATAACTCTAGCTAGAGTAGGTGCTTCTTTTGCATCGTAACTCGCTTGAGAAGGTAAGCCAATTCCTTCCCCAGGATTAAATAATAAGGCTAGGGAGATTGCTACTGTAATAGCTATAGCTGTAGTTAGTAAATATAAACTAATAGATTTGCCACCTAAGCGTCCCAGTTTTTTTGGATCGCTAAGGCTGCAGGTTCCACAGACAAGTGAAACAAAAACGAGCGGAACAACTAACATTTTTAAGCTAGCGATGAATATTTGCCCACCCACATGAAAAAGGCCATCGACAAAAAATGCTTTAATTGGCAAAGAGAATAACCCAAGTGGTATTAGATAATCATCTTCACCAGCTAAAATAGCCTGAAATATAAAGCCTACTATAACCCCTAACCCCATACCTATCATGATGCGAGTGGTTAAACTCATTGAACGGATTTTTGACATATACCCTAATCTACTTTTAATAAATTTTGTCATAGACTACCAGTCTATAAATATTTATACAGAAAAAGTTAGTATTTATTGAAAATTATTTTATACAAAAAAGTAATAAAAAACTGTGATTTTAAACTAGGTTATAGGTTAATATTAGGTAAATAACGTTTAGTTAATAATAACAACACTAGGGAGAGGTCAATGCCTTTAACGCGATTGCTCAGTATTATGTTACTTAGCTTTTTACTCATGGCTTGTGGCGGAGGTGGAACGCTTGAAAAAGATGGCACAGTGGGTGGTGATACTGATACCGACACAACTGTTTATACAGTAACCCTTCAAGGGTATTCTCAAACTAGTGACTCTGAATCAAATGCAGTAACTGCTGACGCGCCAATAGATTTACGTGTAACACTTAAACAAAATGATACCCCAGTTGCAGGTAGACGCATAACGTTCAGTTTAGCTGATGGTGTGGGTGAACTTAATCCAGAGTCGGCATTAACCCAAAGTGACGGTGTTGCCACTGTTGAACTTTCTGCGGGAACAATTACAGGCGCGGGAGAAGTTACTGCGACGTATACTATTGATGGCGCAACTTATACAGACGTCTTTGATTTTCAGACTCAAACTGAAGTTATACCTAAAGTAGAGCTGGCCGTTAATTTACAAACATTAAATGGAGGAGAGGCCAGAAATGTAAATTTTTTAACGCCCGCAATTGCACAAGCAATACTTCTATTAGACGGTGAACCAGCTGCTTTTCAGCTAATACAATTTAATCTATCAGGCTTTGGAACAATAAATCCGTCTAATGGAACAGCAATGACCAATAATGAAGGCATTGCTAAAATAGATATACTTGCTGGCACTGAAGCTGGTGCAGGAACTGTTTCAGCTACTTATATTACTGAAGATGGCAGTAATATAAACTCTAATGCTTATACTTACACTACAGCAGGCGACGCTCCTGTGCTGGGATTGTCGGAAGATTTTACGATTGATTTAAGCTTACTTTCGGCGACAACACTGGCACAAACGAGCCAGATTAGTGCAAGTGAAAGTGGTTTAATTAAGGCGCTTGTTCTAGATTCTGATAGTCAACCGGCGGTTGGAGAAGTTGTTACTTTTAACTCATCGCTTGGTAGTTTATTGCCCAGTTCAGGGACTGCACTGACTGACTCAAAGGGCATAGCTACGCTCAATTTGACATCAGGAACAATTGAAGGGGCTGGTATTGTTACCGCTCAGTTTGAAGCGGTTGAATCTACATTGGGCTTTTATACCAGTGGGGATGCGATTGATCCAAATCAAAGCAGTGCCGATATAGCATTTACAATATTCCAAAACTGCCCACCTGACTTCAAAACGACGAAGGATGTGAGTTTATGTGAAGAGACTGCCGGTATTTCTGGTGATTCAATTGGCATCCTTTATATTAAAGTTAATAAAAAGGATTCAACCATACCACTAACTCAAACTCTCGTTACGGCAACAACAACGATTGGCTCTATTTCACCTACAACGGGCACCGCAATCACCGATGTAAATGGTATTGCAATACTTGATATTATCCCCGGCAGAGATGTAGGGGCTGGAGAAATAACTGTTTCAGTATTGGGGAGCAGCATTACCAAAGCATTTCAGATAGCTGCTGTAGATATTGATATTACTATAACAAGCTCTTTAGCTGATGATGAATTTCTAGCCGCAGGTGCTACAGCACTAATTTCTATTGAAATTACTAAAGATGGTGAAGCCTATACAACCCCATTAAATGTAGAATTTTCATCAGGCTGTGTTGCAAGTGGTTTAGCTGTGATGGATGAAGCTGTTACCAGCATTGGTGGTTTCGCTCGTTCAACTTACCGACCTTTAACGTGTGTTGGCGGCGATATTATTACTGCAACAGTTGTTACTGGTGGTGATACTGTATCAGGTACGGCAACGATTAATGTATCTCCAGCTGATATTGGCTTCATCCAATTTATTGAAGTAACACAACCTGTCATTTCATTAAAAGGTACAGGTGGAGCTAACAGAAGTGAAATTTCAGAAGTTAGATTTAAACTAATTGATTCTAACGGTAATGCACTAGCTTCTAGAACTGTCGACTTTACATTATCCACTTCAGTAGGTGGAATTACGCTTAGTACCGCTTCGGCTATCACCAATAGTGCTGGTGAGATACAGACTACAGTTCAGTCTGGTGCAGTTGCGACGCCTGTGCGTGTTATTGCTTCAAGTAAAGATGATGTTGGTGGCGAAACTGTGGTTGTAACAGCGCCTTCGGATATTTTAGTTATAAGCACAGGGATTGCTGATCAAAATAGCTTTTCACTATCTCGCTCAGAGTTTAATACGCATGGTTTAAATGTTGATGGGACTTTAGTATCTGTTAATGCGCGCTTAGCCGATCATTTTAATAACCCGGTACCAGATGGCACTGCTGTAAGTTTTATTACTGAAGGTGGTGTTATCGAACCAAGCTGTACGACTACGAATGGCGTTTGTAGTGTTACTTGGACTAGTAGTAATCCACGCCCGTTTACCGATTCAATGTACGAAAATACAATTGCTCAAAAATGTGATGGTGGATTACCGTGTCCATTAGGTATTTTAAATAATGATCTAACATTAGATTTACCATTAGGGGGGCGTGCAACCGTTCATGCATATGCTATTGGTGAAGAGACTTTTTCAGACTTAAATGGTAATGGTTACTTTGATAGCGAAGACTTCTTTGATGATTTATTTGATATTCCAGAAGCTTTTATTGATAACAATGAAGATGGCACTTTTGGCGGTAAAGACTGTAACGATGGAACGGATCCTTGTTCACGTGATAACTCAACAGGCGATGAGTTTGAAGAGTTTGTAGATTTTGATGGTAATGGTTCTTGGACTACAGAGAACGGTTTATACAATGGTTTACTATGCCGTCAAGAAGACGAAACTGCTGGTATATGCAGCAGCCAAATGGTTAACGTATTTCAAAACCAAGAAATTGTAATGTCTGGTGATGCTGCTTTCTTTAGGTTAATAACTTATGCCAATGATTGTGCTGCTATTACAGGCGTAACAGCGACTGAGGTGCGTGTAAATAGTGACCCTACAGGGCCTTTAGTGCGTAGTTCAACAGGCCAGCTAATGTGTGGAGTTGATTCAATAGACTTAACAGAAGCGACAGGAACTAATAGTGTTGGATTAACCGTGTTCATAGCTGATGCCTATAATAACCCTTTACCCGTTGGGAGTGAGGTAAGTATCGCCTCTGAAAATGGTATTCTAACGGGCACTAACAGTTATATCTTTCCTAATACAACAAGTTTTGTGCCTGTAGGTATTTCCTTTGGTATAACAAGAGAGCCAGCCGATGGAAGAAATGATATAACTGATGGTTTTTTAACAATTAGTGTTGAAGCTACATCGGGTCTTATTTCGTCAACTTCAATTGCAGTTACTGACGACGCTAAGCTATAATTTTATGATGTTTTAAAAAAATGCCAACCTTTAGGTTGGCATTTTTGTTTGTGTTCTATATATTCCACAACAATTATTCTAAAAACACCTGTTTGTTTAAATTAGCAACAGAAATTGTTCGTTTATTCAGTAAATACTGAAAAGTTTGTATTAAAAGCTTGTAACAACTAGTGTTTGTAGATATACCTATAAATATTCGCGCCGCTTAGAGCGGTAAACACATTTTTAATATTTGGTTAGAAATAGGCAACTATGGGCAAATCGCTAGTAATTGTAGAGTCACCTGCTAAGGCTAAAACAATTAATAAATATTTAGGTAATGATTTCATCGTAAAGTCTAGTATTGGACATGTACGAGATTTACCTACTTCGGGTTCGAGCAAAGCTAAAGTGCCGGCAACTAAAACGCCAGCAGAAGTTCGTAAATTGCCACCTGAAGAAAAAGCAGCGTATAAAAAACAACGAGATTATACCAACTTAGTCGCACGTATGGGAATTGACCCTGAACAAGGCTGGGAACCGCATTACGAAATATTGCCGGGTAAAGAAAAAGTTGTCCAAGAATTACAAAAACTGGCAGAAAATGCAGATCAAATATATCTCGCAACGGATTTGGATAGAGAAGGGGAAGCGATTGCTTGGCACCTTCAAGAAATCATTGGTGGAGAGCCTGAAAAGTATAAACGCGTAGTTTTTAACGAAATTACTAAAAATGCGATTCAACAAGCGTTCGAAACGCCGGGTGAGTTAAATACCGATATGGTTTTTGCTCAGCAAACGCGACGCTTCTTAGATCGCGTTGTTGGCTTTATGGTGTCGCCATTACTGTGGGCAAAAGTCGCTCGCGGACTTTCTGCAGGTCGAGTTCAGTCAGTTGCAGTGCGTTTATTAGTTGAACGTGAACGTGAAATTAAGGCATTTATACCAGAAGAGTTTTGGGATATTCATGCTGATGTTAAAAACACAGAGTCAGAGTTACGTTTAGAAGTAACCAAACAAGACGACAAGCCATTTAAGCCAGTAAATGAAGCTCAGGCTAGCGCAGCAGTTAAAAGCCTTGAGAATGCCGAATATAAAGTTGTTAATGTTGAAGAAAAACCAAGTAAGAGTCGTCCAAGTGCGCCTTTAATTACTTCAACAATGCAACAAGCGGCGAGTACACGTTTAGGTTATGGCGTTAAAAAAACCATGATGCTTGCTCAGCGTTTGTATGAAGGTGGTTACATTACGTATATGCGTACCGATTCAACTAATCTGTCAAAAGATGCAGTTGCTATGTGTCGTGAATATGTAACCGAGCAATTTGGTGAAAAATATTTACCAAAAGATCTAATTAACTACAGTTCTAAAGGCAATGCACAAGAAGCGCATGAGGCTATTCGTCCATCAAGTGTAACAGTGCTTTCTGGTCACATTGAAGGCGTTGACGCTGATGCTAAAAAATTATACGAGCTTATTTGGCGTCAATTTGTTGCGTGTCAAATGGTGCCTGCAGAATATGATCTAACTACTTTGACTGTTGCAGCAAACGATTTTCAGCTCAAAGCAAAGGGTCGCGTATTACGCTTTGATGGTTGGACTAAAGTACAACCTGCAATTCGCAAAAAGAATGAAGAAGATCAATCATTACCACCGGTTACATTAGGTGAAACACTGACTCTTGTTGAACTTGATCCTAAGCAACATTTTACCAAGCCGCCTGCGCGTTTTAGTGAAGCGAGTTTGGTTAAGGAGCTTGAAAAACGAGGTATCGGTCGTCCTTCTACGTACGCATCTATTATTTCAACGATTCAAGACCGTGGTTATGTACGTGTTGAAAATCGCCGTTTCTTCGCTGAAAAAATGGGTGAAATTGTTACCGATCGTTTAGTTGAAAACTTTACAGATTTAATGAATTTTGACTTTACCGCTAAAATGGAAGGTCGGCTAGATGATATCGCGGAAGGCGAGCGCGTTTGGACTGAAGTACTTGATAAATTCTATGCTGATTTTTCAACGCAACTAACTGTCGCCAAAGATGAGCCAGAACAAGGTGGTATGCGTCTTAACGAGATGGTTGAAACAGATATTGAATGCCCTACGTGTAGCAGAAAAATGGGTATACGCACGGCCTCAACCGGTGTTTTCTTAGGGTGTACTGGTTATAGCCTTCCACCAAAAGAGCGTTGTACTACAACGATGAACTTGGTATCGGGTGATGAAGCTGTAGCTGCAGATGTTGAAGATGTAGAAACTGAAAAGTTAATGCAAATGAAGCGTTGTCCAATTTGTGAAACAGCAATGGACTCATACCTAATTGACGAAACTCGTAAATTGCACGTGTGTGGTAATAACCCCGCATGTAAAGGCCACGTAGTTGAGGAAGGTACCTTTAAAATTAAAGGCTATGATGGACCAATTATCGAATGTGATAAATGTGGTTCGGACATGGAGCTTAAATCGGGTCGCTTTGGTAAGTACTTTGGCTGTAATAACGAGGAATGTAAAAATACTCGTAAGCTACTTAAAAATGGCGAAGCAGCGCCGCCAAAAGAAGACCCTGTTCACATTACTGAATTAGAATGTGAAAAATCAGATGCGTATTTTGTTTTACGTGATGGCGCTGCGGGTATATTTTTAGCCGCAAATACTTTTCCTAAGTCACGTGAAACACGTGCACCTAAGGTAGAAGAGTTAAAACGCTTTAGAGACCGCATTTCGCCTAAGTTTTATTATTTAGCAGATGCACCAGCTAAAGATCCTGATGGTAATCTTGCTGTTGTACGCTATAGCCGTAAAAATAAATCTCAGTATGTTATGACTGAAGTTGACGGTAAAGCTACCGGCTGGACTGCTCATTATGAAGCGGGTAAATGGACAGAAGAAGCGAAGAAAAAAGCAGCACCTAAAAAGAAACCAGCGGCTAAAAAAGCCCCTGCTAAAGCAAAGGCTAAGCCAAAAGCAAAAAAAGAGGCTGAATAAGTAAGTAAATAATCGCTTATTCATCGCTTTTAAAAGCTATAAAAAAAACCGGAACGCACAGCTTGTGTCGATTCCGGTTTTTTTTATCTATTTATATGTACTTCGCAATGGCTTTGTTAGCCGCACATATAATACCAACCTGCATAAATATTTGAACAATTTATCGAATTAAATCACTCTACACGTTGTTAAAAATTTTTATTTATAACAAATAGATACAAAATTTTTGCCTAGTTCTAGCGCGATTTTATTATCGTTAAATAGACCACATATACAAGCAGATTGGTATGAATATTATTAAATTTTTACAGAAGATATTTTCTTGTATCCTTCTGATTCAAGTTCATCATTTACACACTTTAATACGTATGCATTTAGATCTTCATTACTTACGTCGTCATCTTTAGCCCAGTTAACACACATTTCTGTGTATTCTTTTATTGTTTCGGCTGAGGCGTTTGTCGCATCGTCTGCTACTGCGTAAGTTGCAGATACTGCAAATAAAGGTGCTACGATTAATGCTAGCAATGCTTTGTTCATTCGTTTATTCCTAAAAAAATGGTGTGACGACTGAATTACGCTATTTAAGTTGAAGCGTAAAACAATAGTGCCCAGTACAGAACAATTCTGTTGGTATGCTGATTTTTAAACGAAATTGAGATAAAAGATAACGAAATATTTTTATCGTGAAGATGAGTAATTCATCTATCGGTATTTTCACATCATTGTGTTGTTGTGAGTTATAAGCTAAGGTCGCTTTTTTAAATTAAAAAACCAAAAAATGTCATCACATACACCTCAAAAAAAGCCACGCCAAGCGAATAAATTAGAGCATGCGTTAGAATCTTTTATCTTTAAAGGACGTTGGCTTCTGGCCCCATTTTTTGTTGGTTTACTCTTTGCAGTTGTATTGTTACTAATAAAATTTTTTAAACAGCTTTATTTAATGGGTATTGCGACGTTTTCAGCAACTAATCAAGAATTACTTGTTGGCATTTTAACCTTAGTCGATACCGCACTATTAGCAGGGCTATTACTAATCATTACATTCAGCGGTTACGAAAACTTTGTTTCAAAGCTTGATATTGATAATCATGAAGACAGACCATCTTGGATGGGGAAAGTCGGTTTTTCAGGGCTAAAAATGAAACTAATAAGCGCAATCGTGGCTATTTCAGCTGTTGAATTATTAAAAGTATTTATTAACTCAGGTGCATACCCAAACGATGAATTACTGTGGAAGGTGATTATTCATGTTACGTTTGTTATGTCTGGTGTTCTATTTGCGCTAACTGATTACTTAAACAGTAAAACCCAAAGTCATTAGAAAAATTAAATGTACAAAAAAGCCCAAGTAATTTACTTGGGCTTTTTATGTTTAGAGCTTAGCTGTAACATTAAGTGTAATTATTGATGTCATTAACACTCTGCATAAAAGCAAGCGTAAGGCTCAAGCGTTAGTGTATCTTGGCTTAATTTTGCGCTGTGGTGGCTAAGCTCAGTGTATTCTTTAACGATTGATGTTGGCATATCAATACTTGCTTGTTGAAAGCTTAGATTAAACATGCAAAGCATTCTTTGCGTTCCAAGGGTTCTATAAAAAGCAAGCACAGGCTCAGGCGTTTCAATAAACTCAATATCACCCTCAAGCAAAACTGTTTGCTTTTTTCGCCAGGTCATAAATTCACGGTAGGCATTTAAAATTGAGTTGTTATCATTTGTTTGCATCGCAACGGATTGTTTTTTGTGTGCATCATCTACTGGAAGCCAAGGCTTGGCTTCACTAAACCCAGCGTGCTGCGATCCAGTTTGCTCCCAAGGCATTGGCGTTCTACAGCCATCACGCCCTTTAAAGTTAGGCCAAAACGTTATGCCATACGGGTCTTGTAAGTCTTCAAAGGCAACACTTGCTTCACCTAACCCTAATTCTTCACCTTGGTACATACACACGCTGCCGCGAAGAGAAGCAAGTAGGGCGGTTAACATTTTACATTGCTGAGAATTGATTTTGCCGTTTTCGCTCCAGCGGCTTGCTACGCGCTCTACGTCATGATTGCTAAATGCCCAGCATGGCCAGCCCTCAAGCATATGTTGTTCTAGGGTTTGAACCGTAGTTCTAATATATTCACTTGAGTAATCATTTGTTAAAAGCTCAAAACTATAACCCATATGCAGTTTGTCGCCGCCTTGAGTATATTCTGCCATAGTTGCTAACGAATCTTCTGACGATATTTCCCCAAGTGATACAGTACCTGGGTATTTATTAAGTAATGCACGAATATCTTGCATAAACTCAATGTTTTCTGGCTGAGTATTGTTGTAATAATGGTACTGAAACGCATACGGATTATCTTCACTAAAACCACGGCCTTGACGCTTATTTTTTGGTTTAGCTGGATTATCGCGTAGTCGTGCATCGTGATAACAAAAATTAATAGCATCGAGTCTAAAACCATCAACGCCTTTTTTAAGCCAAAACTCTACATTATCAAGCACTGCTTTTCTTACATCTGGATTATGAAAGTTAAGATCCGGTTGTTCGGTTAAAAAATTATGCAAGTAGTATTGCCCGCGACGAGGTTCCCACTGCCAAGCCCCACCACCAAAAATAGAAAGCCAGTTATTTGGCGCTGTACCATCTTCTTTTGCATCGGCCCAAACATACCAGTCGGCTTTATCGTTTATTAAATTATCGCGGCTATCTAAAAACCACTGATGTTGATCAGAGGTGTGACTTAATACCTGATCAATAATTATTTTAATATCACGATCATGGGCTTGGCTTATTAGCTCATCAAAATCGTTTAAATCACCAAAAAGCGGGTCAATGTCGCGGTAGTCACTAATATCGTAGCCAAAGTCTTTCATTGGCGATTTGAAAAAAGGTGAAATCCAAATAGCATCAACGCCTAAGCTTTTAATGTAATCAATACGATTAATAATTCCTTTTAAATCACCAATACCATCGTTGTTGCTATCTTGAAAGCTACGCGGATAAACCTGATAAATAACCGCACCTTTATACCACTGCTTTTGGGTCATGCTTTTCTCCGTCATTCCACACAGTATTTAGACTATTCTTATTTGTGATTAAGATTAATCACGTTATTTGAAAAAGCATACGTGAAGCCTTGAACACTGTAAAAAGCCTGCATACGTATGCACTAAAATTAATACAATTAAATTATCAAAAATAAGTACTTAGGCATCATTAAAAATGTTCGATTTGTGTGTTTTTTTGTTTACCAATTATATAATTTAGCTATTTTCTTACTCGAACTAAACCTAATAGCTTGTCCTATAAGGGAAATATATTTTATGTTTCACCTTTAATGGTCTGACCAATTCAACACTTGGTTGATGCTTGATAGTTCTTATTTTTCATAGCGGTACTAATTAGTTTCACTTTGTTTACATCAAGGTCAATGAGCTATTAACTGTTAATAGAGTAAATTTAACGAGCAATGTATTCCAATTGATTTTATTTGTTTTTATATGTAATTAAATCAATTGGTTAGTCTTTATTTTTTCAAGTTTATGTTAATGTTAAATCCTTCTGTAACGGTTGAATACGTATGCATAAAGTTGTTAATAAAATAAAGCTGGCGTTAATATTCATCCTGACAACAAAATTAGCTCGCCTGTTTGACTATCACTCAAACAATGAATGCGGGTATCACAATATGGGTAACGGGAAACATTATGTCTATGTTCAAACCAAGTATATTAACTTTGGCATTAACAGCTGCAGGCTTATCAAGCTTTGCAACACTAGCTGCTCAAGAAAATACAATAAAAAAAGATGACGTAGAGGTTATCGAGGTTAAAGGCTTTCGTGGCAGCTTAATTGAATCTATAAACACTAAACGCTTTTCTACACAGGTTGTAGAATCTATTTCTGCAGAAGATATAGGTAAATTACCTGATTCGTCTATTGCTGAGTCTATTGCACGTTTACCAGGTTTAACTGCACAACGTTTAGATGGCCGAGCAAGTCGTGTGAGTGTTCGTGGTTTCAGTGAAGATGAAAGTGCGACCACTTTTAATGGCCGTGAGCAAGTGTCTATTGGTGACAACCGAGGCGTAGAGTTTGATCTTTACCCATCTGAAATAATGAGCGGTGTTACTGTTTATAAAACACCTAATGCCAGTATTGAAGCCGAAGGTATTGCTGGTGTCATTGACATGCAAACGGTTAAGCCTTTAAGTAAAGGTGAACGTGTTGTTATGTTTAATGGTCAGCTTGAAAAAACAAGCTTTGACAAGTTAAACCCAGATGGCGATAACCAAGGTTTCCGCGGTACTTTTTCGTATATTGACCAATTTGCAGATGACACTATTGGTGTGGCATTCGCGTATAACAAAATGAGTTCTCCAAACCAAGAAAAGCGTTGGAATTCGTGGGGTTATCCTGATTACAGTGTTTCTGAAAATAAGCTTAAAGACGATACAACGGTTGGTCCATATAGCTCAATACTAGGTGGCGCTAAACCTTATGTGCGTTCATCTACATTAGATCGTGACTCAGCAATGCTTGTTATAGAAGCATCTCCGAATGATCGCTTGAATATGACATTCGATGCATTATATGTTGATTTTTCTGACGAAAGAATTTTACGCGGTATTGAAATTCCATTTGCATGGGGTCAAAGCAAAATAGAACCAAACAGTGTTACTGTAGACGAAGAATCTGGTTTTATTACTAGCGCTAAGCTGCAACAAGGACAACGTGTTGTTGTTCGAAATGATTATGAAGAACGTAATGCTGAACTAAAGCAATTCGGTTTTAATACAAAATACGATATTAATGATGCATGGTCTGTAGAGTTTGATGCAAGTGTATCTGAAGTAGAACGTCAGCTTTGGAGTATAGAAAGCTACTCAGGAACTGGTCGCGGAGACAGTAATGGTGTTGCTGATAACTTAGGTTATACCTTTAATGGTGGCAACACGGGCGCGCAATTTACCCATGAACTTGATTACAGTGACTATAACTTAATTCAACTAGGTGGACCGTTATCTTGGGGCGCAAGCTCTGCTTTAAATGATAAATACGGCCTAAATGATACGCCTTACCAAAATACAGCACAAGATGGCTTCATCAACGCACCAGAAATTAATGATGAGCTTCAAACATTAAAGTTAGCTGCTAGCAAAGTGCTTGAAAATGACTACATAAGCGCTATTAAATTTGGTATTTCGTACCGTGACCGTGAAAAAACTAAAAAGTCAGAAGGTTATTTTATGACTTTGAAAGATTTTTCACTTGATAACCCAGGAATGGTCTCAGTACCTGAAAAATACCGTTTAGGCACTGCAAGTTTAGACTTTATTGGTATGGGGAATATGATTGCTTATGACACTAATGGTCTGGTTAATGACGGTTACTACAATCTCCTACAAGAGAGCTTAACAGATCAAAAACATAAAACGCAGTCTTGGACAGTACAAGAACAAGTTACAGCTTTATTTTTGCAAGCAGATATTAATACTGAACTAGGTTCAATTCCTGTTTCAGGTAACGTTGGTGTGCGTTATGTTAAAACGGAACAATCATCACAAGGTTCTGCTGCGACGACCGAAAACGGTTTAGTTGTTGTATCTCCAACAGACATTAGCCATGATTACTCGCATGTATTACCTAGCTTAAACTTATCATTTGCAATAGATGAAGAACAAACGGTTCGTTTTGGTGCAGCTAAAACTATTTCACGTGCTCGTTTAGATGAAATGAACGCTTCTGTAAATGCAACATATAGCCCAACTCAAGACTCTAACGGTAATAACTGGAGTGTATCTGGTGGTAATCCGCAGCTTGAGCCTAAAGAAGCCACTGGTTTTGATTTAAGCTATGAAAACTATTTTCATGAAGAAGGTTATTTTGCAGCAGCGTATTTCTATAAAGATATTTCTACTTGGATTTTTGACGGTAAGTACGCAATAGATATGACTGGTGTCGCTAATCCATCAACAGGTGAAATACCAGAAAATAGCCAAGGTTCTGGCTCAGGCAAAGTAAATGGTGGCGGAGGTGACCTTTGGGGTTACGAGCTATCTCTTTCTTTACCATTGAGTATATTTAGTTCATCACTGGAAGGCTTTGGCTTAATTGCCAGCCATACTGGTGTAGAGCAAGATATTGAAGATCAAAATGGGAATGAATATGAACTGCCAGGTTTATCAGAGAAGATCGATAGCTTAACTTTTTATTACGAAAGAAATGGCTTTCAAGCGCGTACAAGTATGCGTAAACGCTCTGACTTTAAAGGTAATGTTAACGGCTTAGGACTTGCGGCTACGCAAGTAGATATTAAAGGCGAAACAATTTGGGATATTCAAACTGGATATGATTTTGTTGAATCTGGCTTACAAGGTCTGGAAGGGTTATCTGTTACATTCCAAATTCAAAACTTAACGGAAGAACCATTTACTTCGCTTTCGGGTGATAACAATTTACAAGTACGTGACTACCAAGATTACGGTCGCACTTACTTGTTAGGCTTTAGCTACAAGCTATAATAAAAATTGTGTGTAGAAGCCCTTGTGATTTATTTTACAAGGGCTTTTTTATAGCTACTTTACCTAACTTTTTAATCATACTTTGATTTAATAAAACGTGGATAATAAGATGAAATCAATAAAACACGTCGTGATCGCAGGCGGTGGTACCGCAGGTTGGATAACTGCAGCACTGCTTAATAAAGTGTTAGGTAAAGTAATTAATATCACATTGATAGAGTCATCATCTATTAGCACCGTGGGAGTTGGAGAAGCAACCATACCACCTATTATCCAACTTAATAACGCATTAGGCATTAACGAAAAAGAGTTTATAAACGAAACCAACGCAACAATTAAACTCGGTATTGAATTCGAAAACTGGAAAAACCCCTCTCACAGCTACATGCATGCTTTTGGCTCATTTGGAAAAGACTTTCCTTTTTGCGATTTTTACAATTTTTGGGTAAAGGGAAATATTACAGGCTCTGAAGATAGCCTATGGGATTTTTCGTTAAATTATCAAGCTGCTAAACAGCATCAATTTGCACCATTAAATACCATCCCTAATACGCAATTGCCTGGCCTAAGTTACGCTTATCATTTTGATGCAACACTCTACGCTGAATATTTAAAAAAGCTGGCAATATCGCGCGGTGTAAAACACATTGATGCCAAAATTAGTGAGGTTACACAATGTTTAGCAACGGGTAATGTAGAAACACTCATACTCGATGATAATAAGCAAATCAACGGTGATTTATTTATAGATTGCACAGGGTTGCGTGCGTTGCTTATTGAGAAAACACTCAATACCGGATTTGTAGATTGGTCTCATTATTTACCATGCGATAGTGCCATCGCAGTACAAACAAAATCAAACGATGAATTAAAACCTTATACGCAATCAATTGCGCACAGTGCCGGTTGGCAGTGGAAAATTCCGTTACAAAGCCGAATAGGCAATGGCTTGGTTTATTGTAGTCGTTATTTATCGGATGAAGACGCAAAGGCGCTGTTGCTTAATAACTTACCCGCAGATCCAATAACAGAACCTAGATTTATTAAATTCAAAACAGGTAGATGTGTAAAACAATGGCATAAAAATGTAGTCGCGGTTGGTTTATCAAGTGGCTTTTTAGAGCCATTGGAATCTACAAGCATTCACCTAATTCAAAGCGCAGTTACACGGCTGATTAAATTATTTCCACACCATGGTATCAGCGATGCGTTAGCAAGCGAGTTTAATAAACAAAGCGTGACAGAAATAGAGCACATGCGCGATTTTATTATTTTGCATTACAAACTTACAGAGCGGGGCGACTCTGCATTTTGGCGTCAGTGTAAGCAAATGGAAATTCCCGACTCATTGGCTCATAAACTCAGTTTATTTAAACACACAGGCAAGGTAGTCCGTGAAAACGACGAGTTATTTGCTGAAGTTGCTTGGCAGCAAGTGTTTATAGGCCAGGGCCTTATCCCCGATGATTACAACAGTATTGTAGATTCACTCAGTAGTGAACAACTTAACGATTTATTTTCTACATTAAAAACGCTTATTACTTCAACGGTAGAGCAGTTACCCACTCATAAAGATTTTTTAAAAGAAATCAAAAAGGCCTAATGATGCGATTTTTAAACACACTTTTACTTGTAAGTGCATGTACCTTACCAACCATTAGCTATGCACTTGACGTTGAACCGGCCAATTGGTGGGTAGGTATGAATAAAAGCACTATAACCATCATGGTGCATGAAAAAAACATTTCTAACGAGCAAATTAAATTAGCTAAATACAATGGCGTTAAGTTAAATAAAATAACGCGTACAGATAACCCTAATTATGTATTTTTAAATATAACCATTTCCGATGCCGCTAAAGCGGGAACGCTTGAATTTAATAGCAGCGAAACGAACCAAAGTTTTGAATTTCCGCTACTTGCACGTGATAAAAACAGTGCAAAGCGCCAAGGGTTTACATCAGCCGATACTCTTTATCTAATTAACCCCGATCGTTTTGCTAATGGTGATGAGCAAAACGATACTGTCCCTAGCATGCTAGAAGCCGCTGATCCTACTACAAAGGGCGGGCGACACGGTGGTGATATACAAGGTGTTATTAATGCATTGCCATATTTAAAAGATTTAGGTGTAACGCAGTTATGGTTAACGCCGGTGCTTGAAAACAACATGCCCGATTACTCTTATCACGGTTATGCTATTACTGATTTTTATAAAGTAGACCCACGCATGGGTTCTAATTCACTTTATAAATCGCTCTCAGTAAAGGCCAAAGAGCAGGGTATAGGCTTGGTAATGGATATGGTGCTTAATCACTTTGGTGCTGAGCATACATGGATGAAGGATAAACCGAGCAAAGATTGGATCAACTTTAATGGCGAATTTGAAAATGGTAAAAATGCGACAAGCCATGCCCGCCAAACAATTCAAGACCCACACGCAAGCGATTACGATAAACGCCAGTTTAACGATGGCTGGTTTGTAGCCAGCATGCCGGATTTAAACCAGCGCCAACCACTTTTAAGCGAATATTTAATTCAAAATGCGATTTGGTGGATTGAATACGCAGATTTAAGTGGTATTCGCGTTGATACTTACTCTTACTCAGATAAAGCATTTTTGAGCGATTGGACAAAAGCAATTACGCAAGAGTATCCGGATTTTAATATTGTAGGAGAAGAGTGGACCTCTAACCCTGCTATTGCCTCTTACTGGCAACGTGGTAAGCATAACCAAGATGGCTATACATCAAGCCTACCAAGCGTTATGGACTTTTCGTTGCAAGAGGCGGTAATTCAAGCGCTAAATGAAAATGAAAGTTGGAACACCGGTTGGGTTAAAGTATATGAATCGTTAGCTAATGATTTTTTATACCCTGATACCAATAACATTATGGTATTTGCAGATAATCACGATATGAGCCGCGTTTACACTGAACTTGGCCAAGACGAAGCCAAAACTAAAATGGCAATGACCTTGTTTTTAACCACACGAGGTATAGCCCAAATGTACTACGGTACGGAAGTGCTATTAGATAACACCCCAAGTAAAGACCATGGTGATATTAGAATAGACTTCCCAGGTGGATTTAAAGGCCAAACTCGTAACGCCTTTACGGGCGAGGGGCTAACAAAACAGCAAAAAGAGATGCATAAAACAATTAGTACCTTGCTTAATTTTAGAAAAAGCAGTCCAGCACTTGATAAAGGAAAACTTGTGCACTTTACGCCTCAACAAGGCGTGTATAGTTATGCGCGTATTAGCGACGAGCAAACTGTGTTGGTATTTATGAATAAAAACACAAAAGAGCTAACTAAGAATATTGAGTATATGCAGGAAGTAATACCAAAAAATACCAAAGCACTTAACTTATTCACCCACAAAACACAGGTGTTGGGTAATACAGTTGCTTTACCGGCAATGAGTGCAACGGTATTAATTATAAATACCTCTCAATAGTTTATCTGAATACGTATGCAGCAACTGTATGGTTGCTGCAGTAATCTTTAGTATAAAGTAATAACAATACTGACAAAAAAGACACACAATGAAAAAATCAGTTTATGTACCCGCAGTACTTTGTAGTGCACTTATTGCTACAGGGTGTTCAGAAAACACCAAACCTGAACAACAACAAACACCCGCACACATGCAAAATGAGCTTACCAAGCCGGTTGTATATCAAGTATTTACCCGTTTGTTTGGTAATACTGAAACTGCCAATGTGCCATGGGGCACTAAAGAGCAAAATGGTGTAGGTAAATTTGCCGACTTTAACGATGCAGCCCTAAAAGGCATTAAAGAGCTAGGTACAACGCACGTTTGGTATACCGGTGTGTTACACCATGCCTTAGTAGGCGATTATAGCGATTATGGGATTTCTCAAGACGATCCTGATGTTGTAAAAGGACGAGCAGGTTCGCCATATGCAATAAAAGATTATTATGATGTAAATCCTGATTTAGCAATTAACGTGACGAATCGTATGGGAGAGTTTAGCCAGCTCATTGAGCGTACGCACAGCCATGGCATGAAAGTCATTATTGATATAGTGCCTAACCATGTTGCGCGAAATTATCAATCATTAGGAAAGCCTAAAGGGGTTGAAGATTTTGGCGCGCAAGACGACACCAGTAAAACGTACGATAAAAACAACAATTTTTACTATGTGCCTGGGCAGTCATTTCAAGTGCCTACCTCTACAACCTATAAAGTGCTAGGCGGGAATGCTCATCCTCTTGTTGATGGTTTTTTTGATGAAACACCCGCCAAATGGACAGGTAATGGTGCTCGATCTCCAAAACCAGATATGAACGATTGGTACGAAACAGTAAAAGTGAATTACGGTGTAAAGCCTGATGGCAGCTACGACTTTGTAGAGTTACCAAATGAATACAAAAATAAAGATTACCGTGCTCACTACGCGTTTTGGCAAGATAAAGAGCTCCCTAACAGCTGGTACAAATTTAGAGACATTGCGCTTTTTTGGTTAGATAAAGGTGTTGATGGCTTTAGGTACGACATGGCCGAAATGGTGCCGGTTGAATTTTGGAGCTTTTTAAACTCATCAATAAAAATGCAAAAACCTGATGCATTTTTACTTGCCGAAGTTTACAACCCAAAAATGTACCGTGCTTATATCCATCAAGGTAAAATGGACTATTTATACGATAAGGTCGGTTTTTACGATACCTTAAAAGCAATTATGCAAAGCAAGCAACCTGCAAACGCTATTTTTGATGCGCAGCAACAGGTTGTGGATATTGAACAGCACATGCTGCACTTTTTAGAAAATCACGATGAACAGCGTATCGCAAGCCCAGACTTTGCAGGCAAAGCCGTGTGGGGTAAACCAGCCATGGTGGTTTCAAACCTGATTAGCCGTGCACCAACCTTATTATATTTTGGCCAAGATGTGGGAGAAGATGGTTTAGAAAACGCAGGCTTTGGCTTACCAACCCGCACCAGTATTTTTGATTACATTGGCGTACCAGCGCACCAAGCATGGATGAATAATGGCAAGTTTGACGGTGCTAATTTAACACAAGAGCAAGTAGCACTTCGTGATTACTACAAAGCGGTTATGTCACTAAATAGTTTACCTGCTGTGGTAGGCGGTGAAATGACTGAGCTTAGCGTTACAGGAAGTGAGCGAGTTGTAGGCTTTACCCGCAAACTTGGCCAACAAACGCTGTACGTATTAAGTAACTTTAGTGAACAACCTCAAACAATCACGGTTAATTTATCAAAAGCGCAATTAGCGGTACTTAGCGAGCACACTCAATTACATGACTTACTTGAGCAGCACAACACCGAGATCACATCAGGGTCTCAAGGCGCAAGCTTCACACTCACACTTGATGCATTTAGCAGCGCAGTATTAACAAATAAGGCTAATAATGAATAATCAAAATAATAATACCGATAAGCCAAACTTAAGTTTTTGGCAAATATGCAACATGTGTTTTGGCTTTTTAGGCATACAGTTTGGTTTTGCCCTGCAAAACGGCAATGTGAGCCGAATATTTCAAACATTAGGCGCACAAGTGGATGATATTCCCATTTTATGGGTTGCAGCACCGCTTACAGGCTTAATCGTACAGCCTATTATTGGTTACTGGAGCGATAAAACGTGGGGGCGCTTTGGTCGTCGTCGCCCGTTCTTTTTTATAGGCGCAGTATTAACAACGCTTTCACTATTTATTATGCCGCATTCACCAACGCTTTGGATTGCCGCTGGTATGTTATGGATCATGGATGCGTCAATTAACGTAACCATGGAACCGTTTAGAGCACTTGTTGGTGATAATTTACCAGAAAAACAACGCGCTACAGGTTACGGGTTACAAAGCTTTTTTATTGGAATAGGTGCAGTTTTGGCATCAGCACTGCCATGGATGATGACAAATTGGTTTGATGTGAGTAACACGGCAGCTATTGGTGAAATACCAGACTCAGTTAAGTACTCATTTTACTGGGGTGGCGTTGTTTTACTAGCTGCTGTGTTGTGGACTGTTGCAAAAACAAAAGAATACACACCTGAGCAATTAGCTAAATTTGAGGCACAAAAAGGGCCAGTTGTAACGGCTGAAATTGCTGATATTAACTACAATAAAGGCGGCATTATATTTGTTGTATTAGGCCTTGCAACACTTGCCCTAGTGATGGGCTTAGCGCTTGAAAAAGAACTTTATTTATTAGCGGGTGGCTTACTTGCCTTTGGCATTGTGCAGTGGATAGCTGGTTTATTAAAAGCTAAAAATCACACTCAAGGGGGCTTTTATCAAGTAGTGCAAGATGTATTTACAATGCCAACTGCGATGAAGCAATTAGCTTGGGTGCAATTTTTTAGTTGGTTTACCTTATTTGCGATGTGGATTTATACCACGTCGGCAGTAACAAGCTTTCATTATGGGAGTAGCGATACAACATCAAAAGCGTTTAATGATGGCGCTGATTGGGTCGGTATTTTATTTGCGGCTTACAATGGATTCGCTGCTATTGCCGCAATGTGCATTCCATTCTTAGTTAAAAAAATGGGCTTAAAAGGCGCGCATTGTTTTAACTTATTACTAGGCGCATTAGGCCTTGCCAGCTTTATGTTTATAACAGACCCCAAAATGCTGCTTATTCCTATGATTGGTGTTGGTTTTGCGTGGGCTTCAATATTGTCACTGCCTTATGCAATGCTAAGTAACTCATTACCGAGTAATAAAATGGGTGTTTATATGGGAATATTTAACTTCTTTATTGTTATTCCACAGCTACTTGCAGCCAGTATTTTAGGGCTTATTTTGAGTCATGTGTTTTCTAATCAGCCCATTTACGCTTTGTTAATTGGTGCTGCGTCATTTGTATTAGCAGCCATTGCTGTTATGCGCGTTAAAAATTCTAATTAAGAGTAAAAAAATGAAAAACTATAACCTAATTACTATTTCATTATTAGCACTTGGATTAACTGCATGCGGTGCTCAAAATACGAATCAGTCACAAACAGTACAAACATCTAAAACAACTGCGCCTGGTGCTCCGGGCAGCGACCCGTTTTGGTCATACGCAGGTAAAACAGGGATTGGCACATCGTACGAGCAATACCAAAATGGTCATTACACAAGTGATGCACCAACAGGTGTAGTATCAAAAGTCTGGTTTTCAATTGCTAAAGGCATGATCACCGAAACTATGTTTGGCCTTATTCATCAAGCACAAATAAAAGATATGCAATTTGTGGTAACAGGAAAAGACTTTACTGTTAGCGAAGCAGACGATCTTGATGTCACTATTGATTATCTATACAAAGACGAGCAAGGCCGTCCGTTATCACTTGCTTATAAAATAGTAAGTAAAGATAAACAAGGCAGATTCACTCTTGAAAAACACGTTTTTACCGATCCTGATGGGCAAAGTTTATTTGTTCGTAGCGTGTTTAATACCGACCTTAAAGACGTTAAAGCCTATGTTGTGGTAAATCCATATATTGATAATAACGGCCTTGATGATTTTGCAAAAACTACCGAGCAAGGTTTAGTTGCTTGGCAAGGTGACAACTACTTAACATTGCAAGCAAATACTGAATTTGGCGCAAAAACGGTTGGCTTTACGGGTGTAAGCGATGGTTTGGATGAGCTTAAAAAGTCACAATCATTAAATACCAGCTATAGCAATACTGGTGAGCAGTCAGGTAATGTCAGTTTACTTGCTGAGCTTGGCAATATTGAAAGTAATACCACGTTTGATTTAGTACTGAGCTTTGCACATAACGAGCAACAAAGTGCAGAGCAGGGCGCCCAAACATTAGCAAAAGGTTATCAAAGTGTACTTGATAACTACAATGGTAAAGGTGCGGCATTTGGTTGGCAAGATTACCTACAAAGCCTTACACCTATTAATAAAATGACGGGGCAAACGGCCGATAACGGTAAGTTACTTTATACCAGCGCAATGGTATTAAAAGCACAAGAAGACAAAACGCACGCAGGTGCGCTTATTGCGTCGTTGTCTAATCCGTGGGGCGAAACCGTATCGGCTAAAATAGGCTCAACTGGTTATAAAGCCGTGTGGGTACGAGATTTCTACCAAGTAGCTATGGCATTTATGGCACTGGGTGATACAGCTACAGCAAAAATAGCATTCGAATACCTTGAAAAAGTTCAAGTTAATAGCAAAACGCCAGGTAACAATGGCGATACAGGCTGGTTTTTACAAAAAACACATGTCGATGGCGAACTAGAATGGGTGGGTGTACAGCTTGATCAAACTGCGATGCCAATTATGCTTGCGTGGAAATTACACCAAGCAAATGTACTTAGTGATGCCGAGCTTAAAGACTGGTACGCACGTATGTTAAAACCAGCGGCGGATTTTTTAGTCGAGGGCGGCCTTGCTAAAATTTTGTGGAACGACACGCAAATTACACCACCGGCAACACAACAAGAGCGCTGGGAAGAGCAAAGCGGTTATTCGCCTTCAACTACAGCCGCAATAGTAGCAGGCCTTGTTACAGCCAGTGATATAGCAGCGCTTAGTGGCGATGATAAAAACGCACAGCGCTACCTAGCTACGGCTAAAAAATACAGCAACGATATTGAATCGCAAATGTTTACCACTAAAGGTAACTTAAAAGGCGAAAATAGTGATGGTGAATACTTTATTCGTATAGGCCAAGATACCGATGCAAACTCAGACACTAAAATTAACGCTAATAATGGCCGTGAAGGTTTTAACAAAAAGCAAATTTTAGATGGCGGCTTCTTAGAACTAGTACGCTATGGCGTACGTGGTGCTAACGACGAAAGCATTGTTAAAACATTGCCTGAGTACGATGACGAAACGCTTGAAGATAACCTACAAGTTAAATACAGCTTTAGCTTTGACGACGGCAGCGGCACATTTGCAGGCTACCGTCGCTACGGTAATGATGGCTACGGCGAAGATGAAGTAACCGGTACTAATTACGCAGAGGGTGGCAGTAATACACCAGGCCAACGTGGTCGTGTATGGCCGTTTTTCACCGGTGAGCGTGGTCACTATGAAATAGCTGCAGCTAATGCGAACAACGCTCTGGATGATGCTAAACAAGCGCAAATTAAAAACAGCTATGTTAAAGGCTTAGAGCAATTTGCCAATGAAGGCATGATGTTACCAGAGCAAGTATGGGACGGCGTTGGTGTAAACAAAGCAGGTTATACACTGGGCGAAGGGACTAATTCAGCAACACCTCTAGCTTGGACACACGCAGAATACATTAAGCTGGTACGCTCACTCAGTGATAAACAAGTATGGGATCACTACCCAGTTGTTAAAAAAGCACTAAAATAGTAATTTTTCATATTTTTAAATTTAAAAGCCATGGTTTATAACCATGGCTTTTTAGTATCTGTGACCTAAGAGTTGTTAAGCTGACCTCCTTGCTTTTAGTTCATCAAATCTGATTATCCATAAAGCGTATGTTCACCTCAATCGGAACACTTTTATTGTGGCTGGTTGATCTTTCAGGATTTAAATGTGTTTTATCTAAATGCGGCTTAACCGAGGCGTAAGGAGTGTAACCTAATGGAGCTGGTAACGGCTCCTGCGCTAATATAATGACTTACATCGCCTATGGTGAATAACCTCGACCCATAAGCGCCAATTTGCCTAAAATCAGACATACTGCTGTAAATTTAACCTCGAAAGGTAAATAGGCTCTAGTTAATTTATATCTATTTAACCTGAATTCTGGTTAAGAGATTTATGAACATATTGAACCACAATGATAGTTAAACTTATTTATTTCAAGCAGTTATTATCCAAAGTTCAGGTTATTTAATAATGATAAATATGACAACTTAATTTTTATTTACGTGTAATTTACTCGGGTTGTATTGCCAGTGCTTCGCTTTACCGTATTAGGGTAGTCAATGGGTGTAACTAATTTGTAACCTGTTAACAGGTAGTAAATAAAGCTGTTTTACATGCCTCTGACAACCCACACAAATTGAAAGGTGATACCCGTGCAAAAAATAAACACAATAACTTTGGCAATCGCACTTGCTTGTTCGTTGCCTAGTATTGCTCAAGAGTCTTTAGCAGATCAAAGCAATAGTAACGAGGTTAAAAAAAATGACACTGCATTAGAAGTTATATCGGTAACGGCGACTAAGCGTAAAACAAGGTTAATGGAAACACCCGTCGCAATTACAGCGTTAACATCGGCACAATTAAAACAAAGTGGTGTTAATAATATAAGGGATATAGCAAATCTTGTACCTGGGCTTGATATATCAACGGCAACAGATCAATCAGCACCAGTTATATCTATGCGAGGCGTGCGCTCTACCAATATTACTGAACTTGGCGACCCTGCTGTTGGCGTGCATTTAGATGGAATTTATTCACCAAGAATGCAAGGTGCTTTAGCATTAATGTACGATGTTGAGCGTATTGAAGCACTACGTGGACCACAAGGTACGCTGTTTGGCAGAAATTCGACCGTTGGTAGCATTAATGTTATTTCTGCAAAACCTGATTTTACTGATGATTATGGTAGTGTAACGTTAGAAGCGGGCAAATATAATACACGCAGTGCGGAAGGTTTTTATAACTTTTCAGTTAGCGACGATTTTGCGGTCCGTATTGCAGCTAAAGGGTTAAAACGTGATTCTTATTTGGAAGGTTATTACGATCCTAACCAATACGATACTCGCAGATTAAGTGATGCAGTACTAAATACAGACGTTATTTCACAAGATTCATATCAAAACATTGGCAGTACACTTACTCAACGAGAGAATTGGTGGATAGATGCAGCTGGTACCAACCCAGAGTCGCAGCAAGTTCGCGCGTTAACAGAAGCTGACAAATCAGATTTTTATAATAGTGCTAATGAGTATTCATTTAGAGTAAGTACGTTATGGTCGCCTTTAGATGGTAATTTCACCAACCATACCGTATTTCAAAAATATGTTAACGACAGTGGTAATAATGTTGATTTGGTAAACTGCGATAAATTACGAGGTCGCCCAACAGAGTACGGTGGCGATTGTTCAAACTTTTTACCTTCAGATAATACATATCAAGCGGTTGTGAATGTACCCGGTGAACTTAAATTAGATATAACGTATTTACGTAATACCCTTAATTATGCATTAACAGACGATCTTGATTTAGTGTGGTTAGTGGGCTTTGAAGACATGGAGCGCTCTTCAAAGCAAGATAGCGAAGCGGGTTTAGATGTTTGGGATGGTGCAACTTATTTTTTAGACGGTACTGGCGCTAAATCTTATTCTACAGAGCTACAACTACAATCATCGGATATGTCTGACCTTACTTGGATTGCGGGCGTTAACTATTTTCACGAAAAAACCACAACGCTCGGGTATTACGATAATCCAATGGACGATAAAGTATTTTGGGATCAACCTGATAGATCAACCGATGCATTCGCATTTTTTGCACAAGCTACGTATAAAATAAACCCCAAACTGCACGCCACACTGGGATATCGCTTTAGTGATGAAACAAAAGAAGATAAAGGCGGGCGCTCTTATCGTTGCTCAAATGCAGATGGCTGCGCGCCGGGTTGGTTTAATCGTACTGATTTAAATAACTTGCCAGCAGATTACTTTGAAGATCCTACTATTTACGCATCATTTTTTGAAAATGACAACAAAGGCAGTTGGACGCACCATGACTTTAGAGTGGGTTTAGATTACGACTTGAGCCCCGATACAATGCTTTATACTTATTTAGCAAGCGGCTTTAAAGCCGGTGGTATTGGCGATGTGTTTGAAGTAGTAAACGATAGAACCTCTGAAGTAAATCGATTCGAAACGCAATTTGATCCAGAAGAAGTATTAACATGGGAAATAGGCGCTAAATCGAGCTTTTTTGATAACTCGTTAAATCTACAAGCTGCATTTTTCTACACAGATTACACAGACATGCAGTATGCATCTGTTGGTTCTATTGGTAACGTTGAGCGTCTTTCTGCTGTCGAGGATAATGATGGTAGGCCTATTTTGGATGTCTCTGGAAACCCTGTATTAGATTACATAAATCAGCCTGTTATAGCGTATTACACACAAAATGTACCTGGTTCTACTATTAAAGGAATTGAGCTCGAATTTGATTGGAAGCCATACCCAAATGGTCGAATTACGGGATATGTAACCTGGACAGAGGCTCAAGTAACAGACGACTGGTTTACAAAGTGGGATTACGATGCTGAGTATTTATTTGATATTTCTTATGAGGACTCACTCAATCCTGAAAATCCTTTGTTACAAACTAATTTAAAAGGCAATGACTTGGCGATGACGCCTAAATTTACCGCTAATTTAAGTTACACGCATAGTTTTGATTTTGGTGAATACGGGTTTATACACAGCTGGTTTAATGTAAGTTGGAAAGATAAATCATATTCAACAGTTTGGAACGTTGATAAACACCTCGATGATATGGAGTTTGCCATCTCTGATGAAGCCACGCGTTATATAGATGACTCCCGTGATAGCTTTGCAATGTTTAATGCCTCTTTAAAATATGAACCGCAAAGCCAAAAATGGTTTGCAGAAGCGTTCATTAGTAACGCCAGTGACGAAACTGTTCAGCATTGGAACAGTACCTCTAAAGGCTTTGCTAAAGGCAGTTTTGGTATGCCTAGGTACTATGGTGCAAAAGTAGGGTTTAACTTTTAACCTATAGTGTTAAATATAGTATTAAAACGTACGTCCTGTGCTTTAAGCGGTTGTGTAATTACAGTATTTGACGTGCATTTAAATCTTAATAGAGATCATTAAATATGTATAAAAAAATAGTCGTATTCATTTTACTAAGTGCGTTGTTAGTACCTGATGTACTAGCTAATAGTTTTAAAGATAATTTTACATGGGGTTTTGATTCATCAATATGGACACCCAGATCAGGCGATAATGGCAGCCCATTTGGCTGTACATTTGAACCAGGTCTAATCTCACCAAGCTCACATGGCATAACACTGGTAGTTGATAACAACAAATGTGCTGAGCTACAAAGTACAAATACGATAACCTATGGCAAAGTACAAGGAGCATTAAAAACAGGGAATACCCCAGGGACTGTATCATCTATTTTTACCTATACCTCATGGTTTGATGAGCCAGGACGGGCTTGGCAAGAAATTGATATTGAATTTTTACCTTCACTTGGCAATGTTGTTCATACCAATATTATTTATCAGCCAAATGGCGGGGTATATCAAAGTTGGGAAGAAGATATTGATTTAGCACAGTTTGGAGTAAACATTCAAAATGAGTTAGTAGAAATAGGATTTGAGTGGAGTGTAAATCAAATACGCTGGTTTATTTATAATAGCCAAGGTATAGAGCAAACAATTCGCGTTATGTATAAAGACAATGGTGATGGCAATTTAACAAATAACGAAATTCCTGCTTATGCATGGCCGGTTGATAACACCAAGTTGATGATTAATCACTGGCATGGTGATAACTCAGAGCAAGCTTATTATTTTCCAGGTCAGTATTATCAAAGCTCTGCTTGGGCATACTATGACTTCATTCAGTACACGGCTAACTAATTAAGCTCACTTTGTCGTTCTACAGTACTTTGTTTAATTGATCACTACATTAAACGTTGTGTGGTTCGTTATTTTATTACGGCTAATTAACCTGAACTCTGGATAATAAACCTATCTTGAGCAGCTATTTTCAGCGCTAACTGCGTTAAATTTACTTGCAGTAGGCCAGCTATTGACGTGTAAATTCGCCTTGTTTCACTGAAAATCGCTGGTTAGAGAGAATAAATTTAAATATCACCATGATTCAATATGTTAGCAAATCTCTTAACCAGGGTTCAGGTTAATTACATAAAATCGCAAGGAAGCGTTTTTCGTAATAATGTTAGCACGAATGGCTAACAGCATTAAAAATCAAGTTATAAAAACTCTAAGGATCCCTAAATGCTTACTATTAATCGTCGTTTTTGGCGAAATACTTTTCCTGCTTTGTTAAGCGTATGTACTTTAAGCGTTAGCGTAATGGCTACAGAATCAGTAGATTGGCCAATGGTTAATACGCAATTAAAGCCTAATCTATCGGTTGAGCACCAAATTGATGAGCTTATGGCGACAATGAGTATTGAGCAAAAAGTAGCGCAATTAATTCAACCAGAAATAAGCTATCTCAGCGTTGAAAAAATGCGAAAGTATGGCTTTGGCTCATATTTAAATGGAGGTAATTCAGCACCATACGGCAATAAAACCGCAGATTCAAAAACGTGGTTACGCTTTGCTGATGAAATGTATTTAGCCTCAATTGATAGCTCGCAAGACCAAAGTACAATACCCACCATTTGGGGCACAGATGCTATGCATGGCCATAGTAATGTATATGGTGCAACGTTATTTCCTCACAATATTGGTTTAGGTGCAGCTAACGATGCAGAATTAATAAAAAAAATTGGCAAAGCAACAGCAAAAGAAGTTTCAGTAACCGGTATTGAATGGAGTTTTGCACCCACAGTTGCTGTAGTAAGAGATGATAGGTGGGGACGTACTTACGAAAGTTATTCAGAAGACCCTGATATAGTTAAACGTTACGCAAGTGCTATGGTGTCAGGTTTACAAGGTGATATAAACGACGATTTTTTAAATGGTTATCATCGTATTGCTACGGCAAAACACTTTGTGGGTGATGGCGGCACCGAAAACGGTATAGATAGAGGAAATACTGTGATTGATGAAAAAACACTGAGAGACATTCACGCGGCGGGTTATTTTTCGGCGATTGAATCAGGTGTGCAATCAGTCATGGCCTCGTTTAATAGTTGGAATTCAAGACGAGTTCACGGCAGTAAATATTTATTAACGACTGTACTGAAGAAAAAAATGGGGTTTGATGGATTTGTTGTAAGTGATTGGAATGCGCATAAATTTGTAAAAGGATGCGATCTTGAACAATGTGCCGGTGCATTTAATGCCGGTGTCGATGTAATGATGGTGCCAGAACACTATGAGGCATTTTATCACAATACAGTTAAGCAAGTTAAGCAAGGCGATATAAAGCTTGAGCGAATAAATGACGCGGTTAGGCGTTTTCTTCGCGCAAAAGTGCGTTGGGGATTATTTATCAAGGATAAGCCATCGAGTCGTGCAGAATCTAAAAATACAGACTGGTTAAATGCCCCAGAGCATAAAGCTTTGGCACGTGAGGCGGTTAGAAAGTCTTTAGTATTATTGAAAAACAATACACTAAAAAATAATCAAAATGTGTTACCAATATCTCCGCGTAGCAAAATATTAGTGACAGGTAATGGCGCACATAATATTGCCAAACAAGCGGGTGGTTGGAGCGTATCATGGCAAGGAACGGATAATACCAATGCAGATTTTCCAAATGCAGTGTCTATTTTTGATGGTTTAAAAGAACAAGTACTTGCCGCTGGTGGTGAAATTGAATTATCGCAAAATGCACAATTTAAGCAAAAACCCGATATAGCAATAGTCGTGTTTGGCGAAGAGCCTTACGCCGAGTGGTTTGGCGACATACAAGGGCTTGAATATCAGCAAGATAATAAAAAAGATCTCGTTTTATTAAAATCGCTGCAAGCACAAAACATTCCGGTAGTGAGTGTATTTATAAGCGGTCGTCCGCTTTGGGTAAATAAAGAGATAAATGCGTCGGATGCGTTTGTAGCCGCATGGTTACCGGGCTCACAAGGGCAAGGTGTTGCTGACGTTTTACTTTTAGATAAAAACGATGCTGTTAAATACGACTTTACAGGTAAATTAAGTTTTTCGTGGCCAAAATTTGACGACCAATTTATTCTCAATAAAGGCGATAAAAACTACGATCCTTTATTTGCTTATGGTTATGGACTTAGTTATAAAGAACCTAAAAGTGTAAAAAAACTATCAGAAAAAACCAGTCCAAAAGCTAATGAAAGTGACAGCCAAGGCACCTCATTTTTTGTTAGAAACTTAGCACCTAACGTTCGCTGGGCGTTATCAGACCAAACTCAAACCAACATGATGACTAAAAGCTCATCAGCCATGAGCGCCGACGGCAAAAGTATTTCTATGCAATCGGTTAACTTAGCGTATCAAGAAGATGGCAGACAGTTTGTTTGGAATAATACACAAGAGATTGCCATAGTGAGTTTACGTTTTGAACAAGCAACGACAGAGTTTAAAGACGTTGATAAACAGTTCATACAATTTGATATACGCGTTGATGATGTGCAATCGGATGTTGTTGAGCTTCGCGCAATGTGTGGGGAACAAGTATGTTTGACTAAAATAAGTCTAATGACTCAACTTACCCAGTTAAAAAATAAAGGCTGGCAAACTGTCGCTATAAAGTTGGGATGTAGTGCAGCTCAAACAAAGATGAACGAAGTCACTGAAATACTTAGTATTAATGCTCAGCATCCACTCAATTTAGCAATTGCGAATGTTGCGTTAGTGAAAGCGACACAGAGTAATAGCCTTATTATAGGCTGTAATGATTTATAAACTTTAATCGGGTTTAATACCTGTTTTCATTTTATTAGGATAGATGTGAAATTAGAATCTCGGCGTTATTTATTTTGGGCTTTTCAGTTGAGTGGTTGGGGGATTTATGCGCTTTTAACTGAAATAATGATAAAGCTACCTAGTAACGAGCCTTGGCAAATTCATATTCCGCATTTGGTACTCGACACCTTATGCGGGCTTTTCATAACGCTTGGTTTAAGGAAGTGTTATTTGTTCGCAAGAACAAAATCGGCAAACATAAGTATTCCACTGCATGTTTCAGCGCTGTTGATTGCAAGTATAGTGTGGACCGCTTTTAAATGGGCTGCTTTGCAGTGGTTTTATGGCCATTGGTGGTCAGCGATGAGTTGGTTTGACTTTGGCACCTGGAGTACGGCGTCACTTACTATGTTAGCAACATGGACGGGGGCTTATTTTGGTATTACATCTTACCTTGATAACCAAGCGCAAAAACAAAAAGCTGCTGTTGCTCTTAACTTAGCAAACGAAGCACAGCTTAAAATGCTGCGTTATCAGTTAAATCCTCATTTTATGTTTAATAGCATTAACGCAATTTGTACGTTAATACTAAAAAAAGATAATATGCATGCAGTTGATATGCTTGAAAAACTATGCGATTTATTACGGTATAGTTTGTACACCGATCCGCTTGCTAAAATAACAGTGCACGAAGAAGTACAAATATTAAATACCTATCTTGATATAGAGCAATGCCGTTTTGGTAATAAGCTGAATGTAAACATTATTACCGAGTCTCACTGCGATGACTTTTTAATTCCTTCTATGCTTATTCAGCCTTTAGTTGAAAACGCTTTAAAGCATGGAATGGATCAAGCTCAAAACATAACAATAACGCTAAGAATAGAGCAAAAGAATAATACGTTGTCTATTTCTGTTTTAGATACAGGCAAAGGTTTTAACACAAATACTAATTCTCAAAGAGGAATAGGCTTAAAAAATTGTGAACAACGATTAAGCTTAATTTATCCTCAAAATAATAAATTTAAAACAGGTAACAACGAACTGGGCGGAGCGTGGGTTAATATGGCAATTCCACTTGAGCGTACACAGGAGAATATGCATGCAGCTAAAAACACTGATAGTTGATGATGAGTACAGTGCTATAGAAGGGTTGATGATAAGGCTTGAAAGCTTTCCTCAAATAGATGTTATTGGCCATGCTAATAGTGTAGATGACGCCGTAAGTATTATAAATAAAACCCAACCAAACCTTATTTTTTTAGATATAGAAATGCCTGAAAAATCAGGCTTTGAGTTAGTTAAATACTTTATTGGGAATTATTGCCCTGCTGTTATTTTTGTTACAGCTTTTCATCAGCATGCAGTGCAAGCTTTTGAAGTTAAGGCGGTAGATTATTTGCTCAAGCCGGTTAAATTGCAGCGCTTAGGTGAAGCTATTGAGCGCGCAAGTGAACGTTTAAGCAGTGTGGTTAACAAGCAGCAATTACTTGAAATGCGCGAAAGTTATTTAAACGCGCAGCAACCAAAACTCACCAACTCAACAAAAATTGAAACGTTAGTTGAGGCTAATAACTTAATTATACAAGATGGTCGAAACCCTATACAACTTGTACCTTACAACGATATTTTATGTATAGATGCAGCAGGTGATTATATGTGTGTACATACTCAACAAGAAACATTTGTGATGCGCGCTCGAATGAAAAGTCTCGAAAAAGATACACTCCCAGCCGATTTTGTACGCATACATAAATCAGCTATCGTAAATCTGAAGCATGTAAAGCGTTTAGAACCTCTGCGAAATAGTGAGTACAACGCTATTTTAAAAAATGACAAATCTATGAAAGTAAGCCGTACTTACAGCAAAGAACTAAAAAGTCGATTACTTAAAAACTCTGGTTACTTATTATCACAGAGTTTGAATTAGAAATAATGGTTTCAGTGGCAATTATATTGCTCAATTATTTTATCTTCTTCATTCTCTGGTTCAAGAATGAAGCTAAACCAGTAGCAGATAGACGAAGTGATGAAAAAGCAGAACTGCACGTCCTGGTTATAAAAATAAAAGGGTTTAATGAATAAAGCCTCGCTACAAAGGTTTTATTGGATAGGTAAATAATTTAAAACTTGAATTCAAGAGTTCTAATGATTGGGAGTTAGTAATGAATATTGATGAAAATAAAATAGATGAAGCTGCATTAGCGTTGATGTATCTCACATTACATGAGCACAATCGAGCTTGGAAGCAAGTTGATTGGGAAGTAACCAACCGGTTGTTTGAAAAAGGTTTAATCTGTAACCCTATTGGTAAAGCTAAATCTATCGTATTAACGGTTGATGGGCTTAAACAATGTGAAATGTTATTTAATAAGTTATTTGTAAAAAATGAGCCCTAAAGTTTACAATTAAATTAACTTGAGCCTCTGGCAATTAACAGCGGCGGTAATAAAGTGCTTTGCACTTCTTCCCCGCGTATGAGTTTTAATAAATTTTCAACTAGCATTTGTCCTGCAACCGTCGTATTTTGCTCTATGGTCGTAAGTGGTGGGTTTACATAGCTCGCAATAGCAATGTTATCAAAACCGACAACAGCTACGTCTTTAGGTACCTTGATATTTGCTTCTTTAAGCGCTCGTATTGCGCCAATGGCGATTAAATCGCTTGCAGCGAATAAGGCGTTAAACTTTATATTATTAGCAATAAGGGAGCGGGTGGCGTGATATCCAGATTCTTCTGTAGATATAGCGTTGGCCATCTTTCTTTCGTTTATTGTTACCTTATTAGCAAGTAGCTCATCTTTGAAGCCTTGAAAGCGTGCAAAAAATTCTGGACTATGATCTGAAGCATCACCTATAAACGCACAATCGCTACGATTATGTGCAATAAAATGGGCTGCAGCTTGCTTACCTCCACCATAGTTATCACAGCATACGGTTAGATCAGGGCGGTTATCAACCGTTGCTCCCCAACATACAAATTTAGTATTTTGTTCAAGTAGGCTTTTAAACTTTGGTTGAAAGTCGATGTAATCACCATAACCTAATAAAATGATGCCATCAGCTCTGTGGCTATCTTCGTAGTCAGCTTGCCAATCAGCACTAGCAGATTGAAATGAAACTAATAAGTCATAGCCTTCTTTAGCGCACGCGCGAGTTATGCTACCTAGCATAGCCAAAAAAAATGGATTAATTTGTGAGTCATCTGAGGTTGGGTCTTCAAATAATAACAACGCGAGTGTACTACTTTGTTGCGTGCGAAGATTACTGGCATTTTTATCTACTTTGTAGTTAAGTTGTTTGGCTACATCATGAACACGTTTGCGTGTTTCTTCATTAACCAGAGGGCTATTACGTAAAGCACGAGAAACGGTTGATTGAGACACTCCAGCATAGTGGGCAATGTCGAATGAAGTAGCTTTACCTTTCATTGTTACAACTTAATTAAAGTAATAAATAATTGTGCCATTCTCGTTTATTAATGGATTTTTTCAAGCTTTTTATGGTTAAAGGGATTTATTTATTGATTTGACCATGACACCGGTGTCATAATGTGGGCGTTTTATCATTTTGTTGTCAAAACGTATTGGCTGTCTATATTCTTATAGGCAGCATTTTTACTGTGATAGCTGCTTTAGGGTGATAGCCTAAAGTAAATAAATACCAATGGTTTACCGTTGTAGAATAATAAGCATTAATCGCTTAAACAAAAGAGATAACACCATGAGCTTACACGCTTCTACCAAATTTGATCCTATCCTAGTTGCTGATGTCGGCGGCACCAATGCTCGTTTTGCTCTAATTACAGCTTTTGACGAGGCAAAAAACCAATTTATTATAGAGCATAACAACACATTTCCTAGTGCTGATTTTGGTTCGCTTGAAAATGCATTAGAGCGTTACTTATCAACCATCTCACATATTAAACCTAAACGCGCATGTTTAGCAGTTGCAGGCCCTATAAAAGCAGGGCAAGTGCATTTAACTAATTTAGGCTGGCATTTTAGTGTTAACGAATTTAAACAACATTTTAATTTAGAAAAATTAGATGTTATTAACGATTTTGCTGCTTTTGCGTATGCGTCGCCTTATTTAGATCCTCTGCAAAATGTGACTGTGAAATCAGGACAAGCTGATGAAAATGCAAATATTGGTGTAATGGGCCCCGGTACTGGCTTTGGTGCTGCGTGTTTGGTAAGAACAGCTCACTCTACGTCAGTATTAAGTTCTGAAGGTGGCCATATATCGCTTGCGGCGGTTAACGAATTAGATACCGCACTAATTACAGAACTCAGAAAAGAGCATCAGCATGTATCTGTAGAAACCGTATTTTCTGGTCCAGGCATTACACATTTATACAAAGCAATGGCTGCAGTTAAAGGTGTTACTGCAAAAAATCTTGATGCGGCGCAAATTAGTAGCTTAGCTAATAGTGGTGAGTGTGAAGTGTGCGATGCAACTCTCAATCAATTTTGTGATTGGATAGGCAGCGTGGCAGGTGATTTAGCATTGGCTTATGGCGCATTAGGTGGTTTGTTTATTGGTGGTGGTATTTTGCCTCGCATGCAATCTCGTTTACTTGAAAGTCGTTTTGTTGAACGTTTTTCGCAAAAGGGTATTATGTCGCAATATACAGGGCAAATTCCCGTAACGCTTGTAACGCAAGATAACATCCCGTTAATTGGTGCCGCAGCATGTTTGCACAACAGTAAATAAGGTCGTTTCCTTGTTTGCATTTGGAAAATAGAGTGATGAAAAAAGTAACAATCAACAGCGTAGCAAGCCATGCTGGTGTTTCTAAAAAAACGGTATCACGCGTTTTAAATAACGAACCTAATGTTAGTGTGGCTACGCGTGAAAAGGTGCTTGCAGTATTCAAAGAGCTTGATTATACCCCAAATCCAATAGCACGTGGGCTTGCTCAAAATCGCAGTTTTATCATTGGTTGCCTCTACGATAACCCAAGTAAAAGTTACATTACGCGAGTGCAAACAGGTGCGCTAGCTGCTTGCCAAGAGAATAATTACAACCTTTTAATTCACCCTTGTGAATTTAGAGGTGAAGCTCTTATCAACAATATTGAGCAATTATTACAAACATCACGGTTAGATGGAATTGTTCTGACGCCACCATTTGGTGATTTTGCTGAGTTGGTTAATTTTTTAAAATCAAAAAAAATTCCTTATGCCAGAGTGGCATCAGCAATATTAGAAGATGATTCAATCTCTGTGCGCAGTAATGATGAGCAAGGTGCATTTGAAGTAACAGAACATTTGATAAGCCTTGGTCATAAGTCAATTGCTTTTATCAAGGGGCATCCAGATCATAGTGCTACGCAACAACGATTTAAAGGTTATAGACGTTCGCTTGCCAGCCATGGTATAGAATTTAACGAACGCCTAGTAGAGGAGGGTAACTTTAGTTATCACTCTGGTGTGGATAGCGCGCGTAGTATTTTAGATTTGTCACCAAGGCCAACAGCTGTATTTGCTTCAAACGATTACATGGCTGCAGCAGTACTTAAATTAGCAACTCAGCGTCAATTAAGAGTGCCTGATGATATTTCAATAGCAGGGTTTGATAATGCACCGATTGCACGCCATATTTGGCCAGGATTAACAACAATTGCACAACCTGTTGAGGAAATGACTAAGCAGGCTGTTACTCAACTTATTTCTCATATAGCACAGCCTCAAGATGAGCCATTTCAGGTAATTCTTGAATCTCGTTTGATCACACGTGAATCAACAGCTCAAGTTAAAAAATAGTCTAAATTTTTTCACAGTAGCCCGAATATGAGTGACGCATATTTGGGCTTTTTTATTTTTATAAACTTGCTAAAAAGCCGCTTATACCTAAAAATTATAATGTTCATTAATCGGTCATGTTAAAAAGTTAGTTTATTTTTATTACTCAGGGTTGACACCGGTGTCATGGTCATGCGTTAATACAGTGACACCGGTGTCAGGGTTGTTGTGAGAGGCTCCCTGGTAGCGTACCTTTGAACGGGTAAATCAAAGATGCTCAGTACAGTTATTTACGTGGAGTCTGTAATTGCTACTGAGCCTTTATCCTCTAACTAATAGAGATGAGTTAAATTATGTTGCACCCTCGTATTCAAGAAGTTACCCAGCGCGTTATCGAACGCAGTAAAAATACCCGTCAAGCCTATTTAGATCGTATTTCGCACGCAAAAAAACAAACAAGAGTTCGTGCTGGATTAGGTTGCGGTAATATTGCGCATGTTATGGCTGCATGTAGCAGTGATGACAAAGCCCGCTTAAAGGCTGATGAGCAGCCAAATCTTGCTATTATTAACTCATATAATGATATGTTATCGGCTCATGTGCCATACAAAGACTACCCAGATTTAATTAAAGACATTGCAACAAAATACGATGCTACAGCTCAAGTTGCTGGTGGCGTTCCTGCAATGTGTGATGGTGTTACGCAAGGGCGTGACGGCATGGAGCTTTCGTTATTTTCTCGTGACGTAATCGCTATGTCTACAGCAATATCGCTTTCGCACGATGTGTTTGATGGCGTTTTTTGTTTAGGCGTTTGTGACAAAATTGTTCCTGGTTTATTAATTGGTGCATTGTCGTTTGGTCATTTACCTGTGTTCTTTTTACCAGCAGGTCCAATGCAATCAGGTATTCCTAACAAAGAAAAAGCACGTATTCGCCAAAAGTTTGCACAAGGTTTAGTGAGTCGCGAAGACTTACTCGAAGCTGAAAGTGCGTCTTATCACAGCGCAGGTACGTGTACGTTCTACGGTACTGCAAACTCAAACCAAATGTTAATGGAAATAATGGGCTTACACCTTCCAGGTAGTTCATTTATTAATCCTTACACTGAGCTTCGCGATGGCCTTACTGGTAATGCTGTAGAAACCATGCTTAAGCAGCTTACCGATGATAAAGAAAGTCCGTGTTTAGCCGATGTGATCAGTGAAAAAACGATTATAAACGGTTTAGTGGGCCTGCTTTCTACAGGTGGCTCTACTAACCATGCAATCCATATTGTTGCGATAGCAAAAGCTGCCGGCATTCAGGTTACGTGGAAAGATATGTCTGATTTATCAGAAGTTGTACCACTGCTTACACGTATTTATCCTAACGGCTCAGCTGATGTAAACCACTTCCAAGCAGCTGGCGGTATGGGTTTCTTAATGCGAGAGCTAGCAAGCGCTGGTTACTTACACACAGACGTTAAAACAATGCTAGGCGATGGTTTAGCACCTTACATGACAGAGCCTCGTTTAGATAAAGACGATAGCTTGATCATGAGTAACTCAACCGGCCCAACTAAAGTTAAATGGGTAGATTGCCCAGCAAACTCACACGATGAAGAAGTACTTCGCCCAGTGAGCAACCCATTTAGTAAGCAAGGTGGTCTGCAACTTCTAACGGGTAACTTAGGTAAAGCTGTTATCAAAGTGTCAGCGGTTGCTGAAGAACATCAGATTGTTACTGCTCCTGCGAAAGTATTTAGCTCACAAAGTGCTCTGCAAGATGCATACACGCGTGGCGAATTAAACCAAGACTTTATTGCTGTGCTAAAAGAGCAAGGCCCTAAAGCGAAAGGCATGCCAGAGCTACATAAGCTAACGCCAGTAATGGCAACGCTTCAAGATGAAGGCTTTAAAGTCGCCATTGTTACTGACGGCCGTATGTCGGGTGCATCTGGTAAAGTACCTGCAGCTATTCACTTAGCGCCAGAGGCTGTTGAGGGCGGTATTATAGCTAAAATTCGAGAAGGTGACTTAGTGACGCTTGATGCGCCAAACGGAATTTTGAAAGTACATGTTAGCGATGAAGAACTTGCAAAACGTGAACTAGAACTTAGCCAACCAAGTGCAACATTTGGTACGGGTCGTGAATTATTTACAGGGTTTAGAAATATCGTAAGCAGTGCCGATTTAGGGGCGAGTGCTTTTGGACTTGAATAAAAATTAGCCATACTGGGTAATGAGGAACAAGTAATGAGTATTGAAAAAATCTTAGCATCGGCACCAGTGGTGCCAGTGGTTGTAATCGAAAAATTAGAAGATGCTGCACCACTTGCTAGAGCGTTATATAACGGCGGTTTAAAAGCCTTAGAAATTACACTACGTACACCAATTGCCGCAGAAGCTGTAAAGCTAATGAAAGCGGAAGTACCAGAAGCATATGTTGGCACTGGAACAGTTGTAGATAAAGCAAGCTTTGATCTTTCAGTGGCTGCGGGTGCTGATTTTATGGTGAGCCCAGGTGTTAGCGATGAGCTGATTGCTTTAGCAAAAGAGTCAGATATACCATTTTTACCAGGCGCTGCAACGGCGAGTGAAGTTATGCAGCTTGCGTCGCATGGTTTTAAGTTTTTAAAATTCTTCCCTGCAGAAGCCGCGGGCGGAACAGCAATGCTTAAATCAATCGGTGGCCCATTACCACATATTACTTTTTGCCCAACTGGCGGCATTAGCCTAGCAACTGCACCTAATTATTTAGCGCTTAACAACGTTATTTGTGTTGGTGGTACTTGGATGCTAGATAAACAACTAATTGAAAATAAAGACTGGCAAGCAATTGAAGCGCTTGCTCGCCAAGCAAGTGAACTTAAATAGGAGTCTAAAATGATTAATGTAGCAATTAACGGTTATGGCCGTATCGGTCGCAATGTATTACGTGCACTTTACGAGTCAGCTCAAAACAACGAAATTAAAATTGTCGCAATTAACGATTTAGCACCAGCTAACGTAAATGCACATTTAACGCAGTATGACTCAGTTCATGGTATTTTCTCTAAAAAAGTAACACTTGAAAACAACACTATGCTAATTGGTGATGACGTAATTACGTTAACGCAAGAGCGTGATCCTGCAAACTTACCGTGGAAAGAGCTGAACGTAGATATCGTTTTAGAATGTACTGGTTTTTTCACTAAACGTGATGACGCTGCTAAGCACATTACTGCAGGCGCTAAAAAAGTAATCGTATCTGCTCCAGGTACTGGTTTAGATGCAACAGTAGTACATGGTGTAAACAGCGACGTAATTAATGCTGATAGTAATATCATTTCTAACGCTTCTTGTACTACTAACTGTTTAGCGCCAATTGCAAAAGCAATTAACGACACAGTAGGTATTGAACAAGGTAGCATGACGACTATTCACGCTTACACCAACGATCAAAACTTATCTGACGTTTACCACCCAGATTTATACCGTGCGCGTAGTGCAACTCAATCTATGATCCCAACTAAAACAGGTGCTGCGGCAGCTGTTGGTTTAGTATTGCCAGAACTTGCTGGTAAATTAGACGGTATGTCGGTACGTGTACCTACAATCAATGTTTCTTTAGTTGATTTTACGTTTATTACTAAGCGTGATACGACTGCAGAAGAAATCAATGCAATCATGAAAGAAGCATCAACGGGTTCAATGAAGAGTATTTTAGAATATAACGAGCTTCCGCTTGTTTCTATCGACTTTAACCATAACCCAGCGTCGTCTATCTTTGATGCAACGCAAACTAAAGCCAATGGCAAACTAGTTAAAGTAATGGCTTGGTACGACAACGAGTGGGGTTTCTCAAACCGCATGTTAGACCAAGTTAAAGCATTAGGTCAGTACTTATAATTGACCTTGTAAAAGTTTAGCTTTATCCAACCAAGCCACGCATTGCGTGGCTTTTTTGCGTTTGGTTTATCTGTATATTTGCAATTCAAAATTAGGAGGGAACTATTTGTATTTTTTATACCCTAAATTTTGTTAATATGTGGGTGTGTAAATCAATGGAATTTCGTTGTATTTAATCAACTCAACGACGCAAGGAATAATAAAAATGATCAGAGCTTTATCGCGAAAAGTATTTCGCACAAATCATCTTCAGATAGGTGAGGGCAACATAAGTGGCTACATAGCCTGCTTTTTAGCAATACTGAGTTGCTTAGGCGTATTAGCGTTTCACTTCCCTGAATACTTAACCACACCAGAGCTGAGAAAAAGCTACAGCGTCGACTTTTTACGTCAGCTTATGTTTGCATCATTATTGGTCTCGGGCAGTTTAGGATTACTTAACTTTGCACGTAATACCAATAAGCGTTTAGGGGCTACAGCGTGGTTTTTTATTTTACTCGCTATCATGTTTGGCGGACCAAACGTTGAAGTAAACGAATTTGCTACCGACACACCTTATATAGGGCTTGATTGGTTTATTTTAGATTTACTCGGCTCAACACTTATATTTATTGTGATTGAAAAGTTATTACCTCATCGTAAAGATCAAAAAATATTACGTAGCGAATGGCGAGGCGATTTAAACCACTTTTTTGTAAATCATTTAATTATTGGTTTTGTATTACTCGTTACTAACCACTTTGTGCATTATGGCTTTGGCTGGGCTGTATCATCTACAGTACAAGGTTATATAGAGCAAACACCCTTTATAGTGCAGTTGTTTTTAATAATACTTGTGGCAGATTTAATGCAGTATTGGGTGCATCGTGCCTATCACGAAGTCCCTTTATTATGGCGCTTTCATGGCGTACATCACAGTGCTAAAGAAATGGATTGGTTAGCGGGCTCTCGCCAGCATATTCTTGAAATACTCGTAACGCGCAGCTTAGTGCTCACGCCTATATTTGTGCTTGGTTTTTCACAGCAAATAATTAGTTTGTACGTAATAATTGTGGGTTTGCAGGCTGTGTTTAACCATGCAAATGTACGTGTGAAATTTGGTTGGCTAAAATATTTTATGGTTACACCGCAGTTTCACCATTGGCATCATGCGTCAGATAAAGCCGCGATTGACCGAAATTACGCTGCACATTTTTCGTTTTTAGATTATGTGTTTGGTACTGCTGTTAAAGGCCAAAAAGAGTGGCCACAAGCCTATGGTGTAGTCGGGGATTACATGCCCGTAGGTATGCTTAAACAACAGATTTACCCGTTTAAGCGCACTAAATAAGTTCGGAAAATCCGAATAAACATAAATTAAAAGCGAGCAAGGTGTTACATTTTGCTCGCTTATATTATTAATATTAAACTTATTTTAGCTCAGCTAATAACTCAGTAAATGTAGGTCTTTGATTTAATGTAGGTTGCATGGCACATTTTGTCATATCGGACATTTTAACAAAGAGCTCACTTTGTCTATCATCGCCAGTTACCGTGCCTAATAAGTCTTCAATTAAACACCCTAATGCACGTACTTCAATTAACTCGATTTGCTTTTGTTGATAATCACTTAACATGGCTAAGTTTGTGGCTGCACCAAAATCACCAAATAATACATCAGCATCTTTGTTTATCATGGTGTTATGCGCATACACGTCGCCATGGCTTACTTTACAAATATGCAAGTGATGCAGCGTACTTATCATTTGCTGTGCAATTTTTAAAATAGCGTGAGTTGAGTAATGGCAATCATCGTTAAAGGTATCACGCGTACAGGTTTCAAGGCTTGGAGGCAGGCCTAAATTAGCAAAGCTTTTATCTATTAGCTCCATTACTAAACCTAGCTGATCACTTTGCTCAATGTAGGCAAGTACTTTAATTAAATTAGCGTGATCGCCTGCTTGTAAGCAGCAATTTACTTCATCAAGCGGGTAGCCGTCGCTGGTAATTGCGCCTTTAAATAATTTAATAGCTACAGCGCTATCAGCTGCTTGCGCTAAATGAATAACGCCCGATGCACCTTGGCCAATAACATGACTAAGTGTGTAATCGTTAAGAGGCTTATTTTCTAAGCAGCTTTTTGTAAGGCACTGAGCTTTATTAAAATCGTTACCGGCAAACGCAAGCCAAGCAAGTTTAGGCAATTCAAACAGCCAGTCGTCTACGTGTGTTAAGTTATTAGCTGAGAGCCTAACGAGCTCAAGGTTTTTACACTGCGCCATGCTAATTGGCAGTTGCTTAAGTTGATTGCCTGCAAGCGCAAGCTTTTTAAGCTGGGTATAATTACCAAAATCTTCAGGCAATTCGCTTAACGTATTATCGGTGAGTATTAGCCACTCAATATTTTTTGGCAGGCTGTTTAAAGCAAATTCAGGAATTTGGTTACCTTTAAACGCGACCATAATTAAAGCAGGGCATTTAGCGAGCACTTTAGGAATATGCTTAAACTGATTAAACGATAAAAATACACGCTTCAGGTGTGTTAAACAGGCAAATTCATCAGGTAGTGTTGATAAGTTATTATTTGATAAATCGAGAACTTCAAGCGTGTCAGCTAAACTAAAGATTTCTTCAGGAAATGTCGTTAGCTCTTCTACCAATTGCAGGCGAGTAGCACCAACAAGTTTGCCACTTTTAAGCTCTTTAAGGGAGTTCATATTAATACCATGTTCTAAAAATGAAAAAGCCAACATAGCTGTTGGCTTAAAGTCGTTCTAACTTACTAAATTGCTCTTTAGAATTGCGCGTTATGGTAAACGTTTTGTACGTCGTCGCAATCTTCTAACATTGCTAAAAAGCGTTCCATAACTTCAACGTCTTCGCCTTCAATCGGCGTTTCAATTTGTGGCACAAAGCTAATTAGGTCTTCGTCAAATTCAGTCACGCCCATTTCTTCAAGCGCTGTACGTGTATTGTTGTACTCTGTGTGAGGAGCAAAAACAGTAACTTTACCGTCATCTACTTCTACGTCAGTTACATCAACATCAGCCATCATAAGAGCTTCAAGTACTGCTTCGTCGTCATCACCGTCAAATACAAAAATAGCAAGGTGATCAAATAAATGTGAAACAGAGTTTTGAGCGCCAATTTTAGCATTTGCTTTGGTAAAACAAACACGTACATCAGCAAAGGTACGCTTGTTGTTGTCTGTTAAACAGTCAACAATAATCATACAGTTACCAGGGCCGTAACCTTCGTAACGTGTTGCTGCGTAGTCTTCACCGCCGCCGCCTTTTGCTTTGTCTATTGCGCGGTCAATAACGTGTGCTGGTACTTGGTCTTTTTTAGCGCGTTCAATTAAACGACGCAATGATAAGTTACCATCTGGATCTACACCGCCGTTTTTTGCACAAATATAAATTTCTTTGCCGTACTTAGAATAAACTTTAGTTTTAGCACCCGCAGTCTTAGCCATTGAATCTTTTTTGTTTTGGTAAGCTCTTCCCATCTGCGTTTCGCCTTAATATATGTAAATAATAGAATAAAATTATAATGCGTATTCTAAAGGTAAATGCATTCAAGGGCTAGTAAGTATTAAAACAGATTAAATCGGTAACGTTTAAAAGCCATGTAAACTGTATTTTATTAATGGGATCATCGAGGGTTCTAGACGTTGGAATTATATCTATTATGTGTAAATTTAATTCAATAAAAAAGCAACCTGTATAACAGGTTGCCTTACTAAGTAATAAAAAGTAAGTGTTACTTACCAAATACGTACACGCTCATCTTCAGGAAGGTATAACGCATCGCCTGGTTTTACATCAAACGCTTTGTACCATGCATCGTGGTTACGCGGCGCTTGTGCTCTAAAGCGACCTGGGGCATGTGTGCCACCACGCAGTTGGTTAAGCATGCTTTGCTCAGTACGTTTTTCTTTCCATACTTGTGCCCACGCAAGAAAGAAACGTTGATCGCCAGTCACGCCGTCTATTACAGGCGCTTCTTTACCATTTAAACTGAGCTTGTACGCGTGATAGGCCATTGATAAACCACCCACATCACCAATGTTTTCGCCAAGGCTATTTCGACCATTAACAAAGTTACCTTCGATTGGCTCGTATTTACTGTACTGCGCAGCTAGTTGATCGGCTTTTTTGTCAAATGCAGCACGATCAGCATCAGTCCACCAGTTACGTTGCACACCGTTTTCGTCTGATTTTGAACCTTGATCGTCAAACCCATGACCCATTTCGTGACCAATTACAGCGCCAATACCGCCATAGTTTACAGCCGGATCGGCATTTGGATCGAAAAACGGCGGTTGTAATATCGCAGCCGGAAATACAATTTCATTAAACGAGCTATTGTAGTAAGCGTTTACGCGTTGTGGCGTCATGCCCCAGCGGTTACGGTCTGTTTTTTGTAGCTCTTTTTCAACACTTTCTGCGTGGAAAAATTCACGCATGTTTTTCACATTACCGATTAAATCGTTTTTAGTAATGCTTAAACCATCATAAGACTGCCAAACATCGGGATAACCAATTTTTGGTACAAATGCAGCCAGTTTAGCGCGCGCATTTACTTTAGTTTCATCGCCCATCCACTCTAGGTTATCAATACGTTCACCAAGAGCTGTACGTAGGTTTTCAACCAGCTCAGACATTTGTTGTTTAGATGACTCAGGGAAGTAACGTGCTACGTATATTTTACCAATAGCAAAACCAAGCGAACTTGTGCCTGACATTTCACTTATTGCACGTTTCCAACGAGGGCGAGGCTCTTGTTGTCCGTTTAGTTCTTTGCCAAAAAAAGCAAAGTTAGTATTAAATACGTCTTCTGATAGTAAACCTGCGTTACCGCTAAGAGCGTGATACGTTAGGTAGTCTTTCCATACTGCAATATCTTCTTGATTCATTAGCTCAATCATCGCTTTTATAGGCTCAGGCTGAGAGACATTTAACTGAGGTACTTTATAACCTGTTTGTGCAAAATATAAATCCCAGTTAAAACCAGGATAAGCAGTGCTTAAATCGGCGCGTTCAATTTGGTTTAGCGTTAAATCGCGATTACGGCGCTTTTCACGAGGCCAATGACCTTGTGCAATTTTGGTTTCAAGATCAACAATTGCTTGAGCACGCTCTGCGGTATTTTTTACTCCTGCAAACTCAAGCATGTCAGCAATGTGAGCAACATAAGCTGTACGGGTTTTAACAAAGCGCTCAGCGTCTTCAAGGTAGTAAGAACGATCTGGTAAGCCTAAACCACCAGCACCTAGTGACATTTCATATTTATTAGGGTCTAGGCGATTAAACCACATGCCGCCGCCAAAAGGGGCTTTATTACCGGTTAACCAAGACTTACCAAACATCTCAGCTAAATCGTCGGTCGACGATATATCATTAATTTCACTTAATAATGGCTTGATTGGCGCCACACCTAGTTTATTAAGTGTTTCGGTATCCATGTAGGCGTTGTAAAAATCAGCAACGAGTTTTTCTTATGCGTTTAAGTCTTTGCGTGCTGCAATTTCTTCAATAATAGCTTTAACATCGCCTTCGCTGCGCTCAGCTAATCCAGAAAATGCACCGTAGCGGGTTTTATCTGCAGGCATTTCGTAGTTGTCATACCACGTGCCGCTGGCATACATAAAAAAGTCATCGCCTGGTTTAACGGCTTCGTTACGGGCTGTTAAATCAACACCAAAACTACCCAACTCTGCTTTTTCTGTTACTGCTGCTGTCGCTACTTTAGGTTGTTGTTCGTTTGCTTTTGTTGTTTGCGGATCTGAACAACCGGTAATAAATGTGGCAGTTAATGCTGCGGCAATTAAACTCTTTTTCATTACTTACTCCTGAGTATCACTGATTGAATTAAAGCAGTAGTGAATCATTTTTATTGTTACGAATATTTAACTTATCGATTGTTATTGATATTAATCAGACAAACAAACCTTTTGAGGTGAATCACCACTGTGCTCGATAAAACTAATATAGAAGAAAAGAGAAAGGCTAATAGGCGCTATAAACGCTTTATTTAGCTCGAATACCGGCAAGCATAAGAGCTGAAAGGGGTTACGCACTATTTATTTTTTATGCTGAAGCTCCCACATACGGGCATATTCTCCGGCGAGAGTAAGTAACTCATCGTGCTTACCTTGCTCAATAATTTGTCCGGCTTTGAGCACAATAATGGTGTCTGCATCGGTAATAGTAGAAAGGCGATGAGCAATAACAACGCTCGTATGGTTACTGGCAACTTCACGCATTGCCGCGAGTATTGCTTGCTCAGAATGAGAGTCGAGTGCAGATGTTGCTTCATCAAAAATTAAAATAGGGGACTTTTTCAAAATGGCGCGCGCAATGGCAATACGCTGTTTTTCGCCGCCGGATACTTTTAAACCGCGCTCGCCAACCAGTGTTTTATCGCCTTTATCAAGTGTTGCTATAAAGTCTTTTAAATGCGCCATAGCAATGGCGTCGTCAATTTCAGCATCGCTTGCTGATGGTCTACCGTAAGCGATATTTTCACGAATCGTGGTGTTAAACAGCACGGTGTCTTGCGGGACTATTGCAATGGCTTTTCGTAAACTATTAAGTGTTACTGAGTTTATTGCTTGATTATCAATGCTAATTTCACCGGTGCTTACATCATAAAAACGATAAAGCAGTCGCGCCAATGAGCTTTTACCTGCACCACTGGCACCAACAATGGCTACTTTGCTGCCAGCTTTAACACTAAAACTAAGGTTATTAAGAATAGGGCGATGCGCATCGTAACTAAAACTTACATTATTAAATGTTATTTCACCTCGGCTAATATTGAGCTCTTTTGCATTAAGTGCATCGGTTATTTGTGGTTTTTTGTTAAGTAGTCCAAGCATGTTTTCAAGGTCGGTTAGTGCGCGCCTTATTTCGCGGTACACAAAACCTAAAAAGTTAAGCGGTAAAAATAGCTGAATCATATACGCGTTGATCATCACAAGTTCACCAATAGATAGAGTTCCTGCAACTACTTCGGTTGAGCCCAACCACATTAACGCGGTAATAGCACAGGCAATAATAAGTGCTTGGCCTGAGTTGAGGGCGAGCAACGACATTCTATTTTTTAAACGGGCTTTTTCCCAGTTTGCTAAAAAGGTGTCGTACGTTTTAGCTTCAAACTGTTCATTATTGAAATATTTTACAGTTTCATAGTTAAGTAGGCTGTCTATAGCGCGGGTATTACTTTGGCTGTCGGCAGCGTTTGCTTCGCGAATAAAGCGGTTTCTCCACTGAGTAACCACCACAGTAAAGGTAATATAAATAGCGACTGCCAATAATGTAATAAGCGCAAACCAAACAGAAAACAACGTGCCAAAAATAATCGCAACGGTCAGTATTTCAAATAAAGTAGGCACAATGTTAAACATTAGAAAACGCATTAAAAAGCTTAACCCGCTTGTACCGCGTTCTATATCGCGGCTAATGCCACCGGTTTGCCTATCTAAATGAAAAGCCAGCTCAAGTGAGTGCAAATGCTTAAATACTTTTAAACCAATATCACGCATGGCGTGCTCGGTTACGCGCGAAAATACAGCATCTCTTACCTCACCTAAAAATACGCTAGCAAAACGCAGCCCACCGTACATCAATAGCAATAAAGCAGGAATAACTAACAGTGGGTTAATCGACTTATCTACAGAGTCTATTATTTCTTTAAGCGCCCAAGGCATTAAAAGAGTGGCACCTTTTGCGCCTATAAGCGCCATAAGTGCAATAAAAACACGGCCTTTAAATTTTGTAAGGTAGGGCCAGAGTGTTTTTACACTTTGGCGTAAATTCATGGCGTCGGGGCGTTTTTCTGTGCTTTGTCTGGGGCGCATTAGTGATCTCTGTTAAAACTAAATACTTAATTAATAAGCATTGTATTTTAAATGCTTGCCCTTATATACTACGCATCCCTTATTTTAGTTTTAAAACGTGAATGTTTAAATTTAGAGTGTTTTTAACTGCCTTTTTGCTACTTGCTGCACTTTTTAGTGTGCAGAGTAATGCTATGGGCGCCTCACAAAATTTAAATATAAATATTAGCACGCAGGTTTCGCCTACTGATATTGGCGATTTAACTAAAATACAGCCCATTACTAAGTCTGTAGATACTACGCAGCATAAAAAAACGCATCAAACCGATTTTGACGCGCACCAACCAAGGTTAACTGCCAATAATTCATCATTGTTTTTGCACACTGTGCAAAGTGAGGCTGAATACGATGTGGTTTTTGAATTTTTTGCTCAAAATCTTGTTAGGCATATATTTTTACGACCGAGAGCCGTTAACCGCATACAACCTTGGTATACGCTTGTGACTAATAGTAAAAAGTCGCGCTTAAGTGGCTGGAAAGACGTTAACTTACTCTACACTGCCGTAACTACCTACCACGCTTAATTTTCCTTATTTAATTTTATTAGGTTTTAACTTTAAAGTTTTAGCCTGCAGATTAATTGTGCTTTTAAAAAGTACGTTGCTAGCTTTGCTGGCAATAAGGATTAAACATGTTAAGTTTTAAAAAAGATAAAAAGCCGTCTACGGCTAAGTTTAAATTAAGCTATATAGCCATGCTAATAGTATTGGTTTTATTAGCTATCAGCGCATTACCAAATTTATACCCAAATAAATCGTGGTTGCACGTAAGTAGCACGCAGCACAGCGAAATGCAATCTTTACCGAGCACTAAAACGCTAGTTACTTTTTTAAATAACCAAGGGCTTGAGGTTGAGCAGGGTTTAGATAAGCAATCAACTATTAATGTACTTTTAAACGAGCCCACTAAAAGCGCTCAGGCACAAGCGGCTATAAAAGCGCAATACCCAAACACGCAAGTTAAAATTGTTGAGCATGCAACCAGCCCTACATGGTTACAAGATTTTGGTTTATCACCAATTAAGCTGGGCCTTGATTTAAATGGCGGTGTGCTATTTGTACTAGACGTAGATTTAGATAAAGCCGTTGATGAGCAATTAGTCAGTGCGTATCAACAAGCTAAATCAATCATTATTAAACAAAAAGCACATGGCGTAAAAGCGCAGCAAACTCAGCACGGGTTTGAAATAAACGCATTGCCTAATGCAACCAACAAGTTAACCCCTGTTATTGAAGAGCTAAAAAGCCGATTTGCTAATTTAGCCGTTGTAACAAGCAATAACGGCAGCGTTAAAACTGCCAAATTTAGTTATTCAGAGCAAGGGCGCAGCAGCTTTGATAAAGAAGTAATGGGCCAAACACTTACAACCCTTCGTTCACGTATTGAAGAGTTAGGTATTACTGAAGCGGTAACACAGCAACAAGGCAAACATCGCATTCGTATAGAGCTACCAGGCGTGCAAGATCCAACCGAAGCAAAACGTATTATTGGTGCAACCGCATCGCTTGGATTTTATCAATTAAAAGAAATTGGCGGGCAAACATTTAATATGCAATCGGGCGGAACGATAAAGCTCGATCCTGTGCCAATTTTTACAGGGGACCATATTAATAATGCAAACATAGGCCGCGACGATTGGGGTAAACCACTTGTACAACTGAGCCTAGACGGCCAAGGCGGGGATGCAATGTCGGCGTTTTCAAAAGCCAATATTGGTAAGCCAATGGCGACGGTTTACTCTGAGTATTCTCAAAACGCTAAAGGCGAAGTAGTTAAAAAAAGCGAAGTTATTAATGTTGCCAATATTGCTCAGCATTTAAGTTCGCGTTTTAGTATCACCAATATGAAAAGCCAACAAGCGGCAGCCGATCTGGCATTGTTACTACGTGCAGGCTCGCTTACCGCCCCCGTTACAATTGTGCACGAACAAACAATAGGGCCAAGCCTCGGCCAAGAAAACATTAGTAATGGCTTAGCCGCGCTTATGTTAGGCATGGGTATTACCCTTGCATTTATGGCGCTTTGGTATCGCCGTTTAGGCCTTATTGCAAACGTAGCACTTATATTAAACTTAACGTCCCTTGTGGGCTTAATGTCATTATTACCAGGGGTTGTATTAACGCTTCCGGGTATTGCAGGCCTAGTATTAACCATAGGTATGGCGGTAGACACTAACGTAATAATTTTTGAACGTATTAAAGAAGAACGTCGCCAAGGCCGTGCACCATATCAAGCTATTCAAGAGGGGTATAAACAAGCCGCAAATACAATATTTGATGCCAATATAACCACCATGATCACCGCACTTATTTTATACGGCATAGGCTATGGGCCCGTTAAAGGTTTTGCCATTACACTCGCACTGGGGCTTTTAACGTCTGTATTTACAGGTGTGTACGTATCAAAAATATTAAGCCAAACGTTGTATTTAAAAATGGGTAAAAAAGCAGGAGTAAAAGTACATGCTTAATTATTTTTTGAAAGGTGAAAAGGGCACACGTTTACGTTTTATGGGCATGCTTTTAAGCGCCATCTTAGTGCTGCTATCGGTATTTACGCTTACGCACAAAGGTTTAAATTTTGGCCTAGATTTTACCGGCGGTTATTTAACTGAGTTTACAACTAGCCAAAGCGTTGAGCTAAAAGAGCTTCAATCGTTTATTGCTAAAAATCACAACGGTGAGTTTGAGCTAACCGCGCAAGGGAATAGTCATTTTCAATTAAGAGAAGCGCCAAGTGCATCAACTACATCAACAGCAGCTAATAGCCTTGATTGGCAAAGCGCCGTTACACAAAACGATGATATAAACGCACAGGTGTTATCGTCAGCTTATATTGGCTCACAAGTGGGCGATGAGTTATTTGATCAAGGTTGTTTAGCCATGTTTGCTGCAATGATTGCAGTAATGATTTACCTTGCAGTGCGTTTTGAATGGCGCTTAGCCGTTGGCTCTGTGGTTGCGCTAGTGCACGATTTAATACTCGTACTTGGGTTGTTTTCACTATTACAAATTGAGTTTAACCTAACCGTGCTGGCAAGTTTACTGGCTATTATTGGTTACTCACTTAACGACTCAATAATAGTAGGGGATAGAGTGCGCGAGCTTTTACGTGTTCAATCAAACAATATACTTAGCCCAGCAACTATTATTAATAATGCGATTAAAAGCACACTAACGCGTACCTTAATAACGTCGGGTACTACACTTGCAACGGTTGCGAGCGTTTGGTTGCTTGCAGGCGCACCACTGCAAGGCTTTGCTATTGCATTATTTACTGGCATTGTAGTGGGTACGTTCTCGTCTATTTGTATAGCGGCAACCTTGCCGGAACTATTGGGCTTAAGCGCTAAAAACTACGAAGTTAAAGTAGATGCCCACACGCAAACATTATTAGATATGCCATAAGGTTTTTAATAAAACACAAGCAAAGAGCTGCACCAACCAATCAACGGCTCTTTGCTTGTTTAATGCTTATTTAAACCCCGCTAGTATTCCCACCAAACTTGCGGGGTTTAAAACAATGGTTTTAAGCCTAGCAAAAATGTTAAACTAACTGCCTTATTTTTACTGCCAGTATTGTATTAATCCCCATGAATAAAACCCACGTTATCGAACATCTTCGCTTTGCGCTAGAAGCGCAGCTTACAACAGCAAAAGTAGCAGCAAAAACTGCGCACGACACCGCCACACATGAAGAAAACATAGCCGAAAACAAATACGATACCCTCGGGCTCGAAGCCGCTTATTTAGCACAAGGCCAAGCCCAGCGCGTAAACGATTGCTATAAAAGTATAGAATTGTTTGAGCCTGCCTTTAACGAAAAACCAACCGACAAAATAGCTATCGGTTCGCTGGTGTGTTTAGAAGATGACAAAGCTGCTCAAAAATGGTTTTATTTAGGCCCCGCAGCTGGTGGGTTAACAGTAAATGTTAAACAACACGCAATTGCTGTTGTAACACCCGGCGCACCAATGGGTAAGCAGTTACTAAATAAACAGATTGATGATGAAATTACGTTAACAATTGCAGGTAAAGCCCACGAATACGTGGTGGTAGAGATTTTATAAAGCTTTTTTAAGTGAAGCGCCATCCGACCTACGTCAATGCTTTAATACCTGACGTGGTGTGTATTTCAATTTGTACAAAGGCATATAATGAAAAGTACCTAATAGTTTAAAAATGAGCAGGGTTGACGTTAGGTGCTCCCTTTTTAATTGATTTTAGTGGTTTTACAGCCTCGTTAGTTGTATTTCCCAAGTTGGCTACTCGGTGCTACTATAGTGATACATCTGTTTGGGGATTATTATGAGAGTAGAACTAGTAACAACATTGAAGCGTCAAGCAACGAAGATATTATCTGAACTTCATTCCTCTAAAGAACCTGTGTTGATAACTGAACATGGGCAACCATCTGCATACTTAGTAGATGTTGATGATTATGAATTTATGCAAAAGCGTATGCAAATTCTTGAGTCTCTTGCAAAAGGAGAGCAGGCGATAAGTCGTGGTGAAACCATCTCGAATGTTGAAGCTAAAGATAAAATGAATAAATGGCTGAAATAATTTGGACTAATCCAGCTTTGGATGATCTTAACGATATTGCTGAATATATCGCATTAAGCAATTTGCAGTCAGCGAAAAAATTGGTTTCCAAAATATTTGAAAAAGTTGAACGTCTCGAACTCTTTCCTGAATCAGGTAAAAAACCAATTGAGTTAGCTAACCTAAATTATCTTGAACTGGTCGTGAATCCTTGTCGTATATTTTACAAAAAAGATAACGATAAAGTATATATTTTGCACGTAATGAGACAAGAACGAGACTTACGAAAATTTTTGTTGCTAACGTAATATACAGCTAACAACACGCCCTGAGGTGGACAGCAAGCGCTAAAGCTCACTTTCCACCGCAAATTTTAACAGCGGTGAACCCTTACTTTTCAATGCAGTTAAGTAAGTTGATTCATCGTAGGGCGTATGTGTTTTCCAGCGCCTAAATAGGATTTGTATCCACTTAAATGCCATTGATCTGATGATATATTATGGAGCTTTTCTTTTCCTTCTTGCGGCCAATTATAGTGACCAAGTAACGAAACGTTGCCCAAATGAATAACGTACAAATAATCCTGCCCGATCAACAAATGCCTGCCTAAAAATTTTGAGGTAAGCCATTTTAGCCTAAATAAAAGCCACTTAAATACCTTCTAAAATGCCAATTATAACAACAGTAAACACTTTTCATATCCTGCGTAAAAGTACAGTAATAGATTGAACAAAAATAGGAACTCAGATATGGATTGTTGATTAAAAAATAAGAAAACGAGTTAATTTACAGGCTTGTTATGCATAAAGGAGTATTCATGTCTGATTTTCTACCATTAGCTGGTGTATGTGTTGGAGCGTTGTTGGCTGGTTTATTTACCCTTATTTCTAATCGCCACAACTTTGACCGAGAGTTTCAAAAAGAAAATCTAAGGCTAAAACAAGCGCACCTGGAAGAAGGAATAAAGTATTTTAGTGCAGGTGGTTTGTTAATTAGTGCAATTGATGGTGTCAGCAAAGATATAGAAGCTAATGGCCATGCATATAGTGATGCGAAAGTGTTTTTGACTAATCACGATGGTAAATTTACTGACAGCCAAGAGAGCTTGGAATATTGTACTACCCTTAAAGTACTTTGGGATTATCATAATTATTTATCTGTTATCCGCACTGAAGTTTTTCGTTCTGGTGAGCATAATATTCCTCTTCAGTCTGATATGAAGAATTATCTTGAGTACCTAGGTCACAAAAGAACTGAGTTTTTTAGTGCATTGCTTTATAACTAATATTATTTATACAGGACCTTGAATCTGGCGAATGATTTTGTTTGTTCAATTAAAGTGTCTGTCTAGTTTCTGTCTCGATCACGACGCGGCACGGTGGGGTATTTACTCCCATCCTAATTATTACGAAAAAATCAACAAAAACAGTCTGGAGAGTGCATTTTATAAATAATGAATCACGCAAAAAGCTGATCTACACCTACAAAATGGCAAACGACTTGACTGTATAGGGCCTGCTTTCCTTTAGATAAAGTACGAAACTAATTAGGATAACACCTATAAATATCACCTTAAATAAGTACTTTAACACCACCTAAAACCCATATTAAAACAACACCCAATCCTCTTTTAATATTTCACGGCGTATCTGATTGAACGAAAAGGGGAACTCGTCTATGGTTGAGACATTAATAAAAATAAATTTAAGTGAGTTAATCAACTGGCTCGTTTGCATACAGTTAAGTGATATGACTGTTAGAATTTACACTGTGGAAGTTGGGTCAATACCGTGGTAGATACTTCAAACAACAAAAACGCAAAAATCATTAGCCAAGTCGGACAGTATATTTATGATCATAGCGATCAGGCTATTAGCTTGGATAGTTTGGCAAATTATACTGGCTTCTCTAAGTATCACTTTAATCGCATATTTTTTGCGGCGACGGGTTACCAGTTGGGTGAGTTTATTCAGCGGCATAAACTCGAAAAAGCCTTATATTTAATTAAACAGGGAAACCACAATATTATCGATGTTGCTCTTAGCGTCGGCTATGATTCTCCTTCATCTTTTTCAAGGGTGTTTAAAAAGAACTTCTCTGTTACGCCAAGCGATATAATTCAAGGGAATTTACCGAACAATGGCCGTGCTGGTAGCCTAAAGCCTAGGAAACTAAAAACTGATCAAAAATTATTACCCGTCTGGAAAACATTACCTGAGCGAAAAGTATTCGGTTTTTATGGTAAAGGTTTTAATGAGCAATCTTTCTCAACAGTGGCTGGAGAACTATTTGGGCGTTTAGGTACTATGGCTGAGCTTTTAAGTTATACAGAGTTACAGCCTATAGGTGTTTCTGTTGATAATCCGTGGGCAGGCGAGCAGACAGAAAGCCGTTTTTTTGCAGGCTTTGTTGAGGGACTCTCTACCCACCATGCGAAATTAGAAACTTTTAAGTGGCAGGCAGGCCGATGGGTCTGTTTTACACATACAGGGCCACACGATTGCATGTGGCAAACTATTTCGCAGATTTATGCCCAATGGGTACTACCTAATAGCATCAAGCTTAAAGATCAACAAATTGTGCAGCTATATCTGAATAACCCAATGGAAACTAAGCCTGAAGAACTTAAAACGGAGCTGTATTTTGCAGTAGAAAACTCTGCTGAAAAAAAGAAAAGTTAACATTAGGCTAAAAATGGCGTTTCTTAAAAAAACCGCACTTTCTGCACAGCTCAGTTTTAATAATGAACGTATATTTTAGGTATAGAATGTACAATTAAAAATAAATAGAGAGAACTATGAACCTAAATATAACTAGACTTTGTTGTGCCGGCATTATGTTATTTATTCTTTTTTTCAGTGCTCAAGCCCTTTCTGGCAGTGCTACGGAGCTTAAAGCAACAGAAGTGGATTTTTTTAACCACAAAGTTAATCGACCCGTTAAAATCAAGTTTTGGTATCAAGGTGGTGTAGAGCTTTGCGAAGCAAAGGTCTGCTTATCACCCAAGCAAAAAAATCAGCGGGTTGCGATTATTTCTCACGGAGCATTTGGCTCTCCCCGTGAAATGAACTGGCTGGGCTATGCATTGGCATCACAAGGCTGGGTTGTTGCTGGAGTTGCACATTTTGGTGAGTCATGGGTTTATGGAGCTCAAAACATTGATCCGAGTTCGGCTATGCGCTTCTGGCAGCGATCTGAAGATGTAAGTTTTGCAATTGATAGTTTATCTGAAAGCGGGCTATTTAATACCTCGCTTAAAACGGACAATGTAATAATGTTTGGTCATTCTTCGGGCGGCTTTACCTCTTTAGCAATGGCGGGAGCTATTTTAGAGGAAGGTAAGTCGCAAGCTTATTGCTCGTTAGAGAAGGCAAAAGATGATAGAGGCTGTGACTATGGACAGCAAAATAAGCGTAAGACAATGAATAAAGATATGTTAAAAAAGATTGGTTTGCTACAAGAAAAAATGCAAGACGAGCGAGTTGCAGCTGTTATTGCCTTAGATCCGGCCTTAGGGCATGCCGTTAGCGAACAGAGCCTAGCTAACATAAATGTTCCTACCCTAATTTTAGGCTCCATAGAGAATGACTTTCTACCGTACAGCACACATTCCAAATATTATGCGGAGCATATTCAAGGTGCGAATTTAGTCGGTATTGAACAAAACGCAGGTCATTTTGTATACATTGATAAATGTGACTCAGAGCGTAAAGTAAAAGGCGTATATTTGTGCAAGGATCGAGACGGTGTCGATCGCAAAAAAATACACAAAGAAATACTCGGGCATATATTTAGCTTTATTTATAGAAATGGTTTAGCTAAAACAGATACCTAGTATCCAAGTTGTGTGAAGGTGATACGAAAAATTCACCTTCTTGTTTAGCGAAGTAAATATCTTCTAAAAGTGTCTTAATATGTGAAGTTACGGCAAAATGAAAAATAACTTTTAGAATATATGTATAACAGCACGCTCTAAGTTTACAGTAATAACTAAAGCTCACTTTAACCTGATGATTAGTCAGATCCGCTAAGAATATCCCCTCATTACGGTGAGGGGATTGAATGCTAAAACATACTTAAGCGATGGTTCACTTTATTAACTGTGTGAGGGGCTTTTAGATATTCACCAACTAATAGCCGTTACACAAAATCGATTACAGGCTCTAATAGCAAACTTTAATAACAGACTTCAAGCCTTGGGTAAGTTTTTTATTATTATTTTTCATCTAACACCTGTGTTTAACTATCCTAACCTGAACTCTGGTTAAGAGATTTACTAACGTATTGAATAATGGTGATATTTAAATTTATTTTCTTCAGGCAGAGATTTTCAGTGAAAACAAGGCGAATTTACGCGTCAATAGCTAGCTTATTGCAAGTAAATTCAACGTAGTTAGCGCTGAAAATAGCTGCTTGAGATAGATTTATTATCCAGAGTTCAGGTTATCCTATTTTAGTTCGCCTTTTTCACAAACTTAGCAGTTACCATCATTTCGCCAATGCCTTCTACTTTACAATCAAGTTCGTGATCTTTTTTATCAAGCACACGTCTAACAACCGCTTTGGTGCCAATTTTAATTACTTGCGAGCTGCCTTTAATTTTTAAATCTTTGGCTACTGTCACTTTGTCGCCATCACTTAGTACAGTGCCGTTGGCATCTTTAACTAAAATAGCGTCTTCATCGTTTATATTATTTGGATTCCACTCATGGGCGCACTCGGGGCAAATAAGCAGTTGTTGGTCTTCGTAAACATATTCACATTGGCATTTTGGGCAATCAGGCAGCGACATTTTTAAACTCTTATAAGGTGTTGTTTTGCGTATTTTAATCTGCGTTATTAGTTAATCAATATTTTTCATCTTCACGCTAAAAATATCTCGTTTGTGCGTTTTTAAAAAAGGGCATATAAAGCACATGTCGCTTAAGCAATTTAAGCGCTAACTCGTACAGTAGGTACCTGTTAAAGCACCCATCATATTAAGTGATTCGCGCAATGCCCACTTAGTACGATGGGTGTTTCTATTTATAATGCTTAGTATTTTACTAAGCATGCTTTTTATATTTTGACTTAACTAGGAAAAGTCGTGTTTAAAACCTTAATTGTGGTTGATAACAACGAGCAAACGCTTGCTCAATCGTTCGAAAATGTAATTACGTTTAATACTTATTTACGTGATTACCCAAAACAAAACGAACCCAAAACACGCATTATTAATCTGTGCGACTCAAGCCAATACTTGAGTAAAGGTTACTATTGCTCATTACTTGCAGAGGCGCGCAAGCACCAAGTTTTACCCAGTGTAAAAACCATAAATGCACTTCGAAGTGGTCAAGCTCCTATGTTAAATGTGGGTCAAATAGATGGCACAATTTACTTTGGTAATGCCCAAAACGATTTACAATCAAAAGCGGCAAAGTCGGTATTTAAGCAATATCCTGCGCCTATTTTATTTGTTGATGAACAGGGGTTACTACAACAAGGGTCTTTGTCGTCTTTAAATGAGCAGCAGTACAGCGACTTTGTAGCCAAGCTAGATAACTTTACTAAAACGCAGTGGCGAATTGGTGCGGTGCAACGTCGTTTTAGATGGGACATGGCAATACTTGTTGATCATAATGAAAAAGTACCACCGAGTGATAAAGACGCCATCGCACGCTTTATTAAAGCAGCGGCTAAACACGGTATTTATGCACAAGCATTAAGCTTTGACGAAATTGATAATATTGCCCAGTTTGATGCGTTATTTATTCGCCAAACTACAGCGATTGACCACCCAACGTATCGCCTTGCAAGCAAAGCGCAAAACCTTGGTTTGGTGGTTATTGACGATGCTGAGTCTATTTTACGTTGTTGTAATAAAGTGTATTTACACGATGCGTTTAATTATCAAAAAGTGCCAAGTTTAAAAACGGTTGTAGTGGCTGATCAAGCAAGTGAAACGCTTGCGCAATTAGAAGAAGCGTTTACGTATCCGCTTGTTTTAAAAATGCCTGAAGGGTCGTTCTCAAAAGGTGTGTTTAAAGTGTCAAACCGTGATGAGCTAGCCGCTAAGCTTACAGAGCTGTTTGAGTTTAGCGCATTAGTGCTTGCACAAGAGTACATGTATACCGAATACGATTGGCGAGTGGGTGTGTTAAATGGTCGTGCAATTTATGCATGCCGCTATTTAATGGCGCGTAACCATTGGCAAATTTATAACCACGACGCTAAACGGTTTTTCTCTGGTGGCTTTGAAACATTACCAACCTTTGAGTTACCAAAAGCGGTGTTAGATGCAGCATTAAAAGCCTGTAAAACAGTGGGTAGGGGTTTATATGGCGTAGATGTTAAAGAGCATCAAGGCAAAGCATATGTACTTGAAGTAAACGACAACCCAAGTATTGATCACAAGGTAGAAGACGGCTATTTAGGCGATGAGCTATACATGATCATTATGGATGAGTTTAAACAACGCTTAGAAGCACGAGGCCGTGGGTAATAACATGAGCAACCTTGTTATTCGAAAGGCGCTTAGCAGTGATTTAAATGCACTGATTGACGTTGAAAATGCTTGCTTTAATAACGATAAATTAAGTCCGCGTAGTCTAAAACGCTGGCTTAGTGCAAAACACGGTATTTTACTCGTTGCCCAAAATGGCGAGCAAGTATGTGGATATGGATTAGTGTGGTGCCATAAAGGGACTCGTTTAGCGCGTTTATATTCGCTTGCTGTAAAACCCACAATGCAAGGTAAGGGGATTGCAAAAGCACTACTTACTAGCCTTGAAAAAGAAACGTGTGAGCGGGCTCGTATTTACCTTCGCTTAGAGGTGGCTGTAAATAACGAAGGTGCGATAGGGCTTTATAAAAGCTTGGGTTACAGAGTGTTTGGTCAATACAGCGATTATTACGATGACCACAGTGACGCACTACGAATGCAAAAAAACATTCGACAAACAAGTGAGTTAAAAGTGGCGCGTTTAACGCCGTGGTATCAGCAAACTACCGAATTTACGTGCGGACCTGCTGCGCTATTAATGGCAATGGGGGCACTTGAGCCAACAACTGAGCTTAGCCAATCACATGAGCTGGCACTTTGGCGTGAAGGTACCACCATTTTTATGACATCGGGTCATGGTGGTTGCCATCCATTTGGTTTGGCACTTGCCGCTCATAAGCGTGGTTTTAAAAGCGAGGTAATGGTTAATACCACAGAGCCTTTGTTTTTAGATGGCGTACGCAACGAAAACAAAAAAGTGGTACTTGCCACAGTGCATCAGCAATTTGTAGATGGTATTGCACAGGCAAATATACCGCTTACGTATAAAGATGTAGAGCTTGAACATATTGAGCAGTGGTTAAGTAAAGGTTTTAGTGTGCTGTTATTAATTAGTACATACAGTTTTGATGGTAAAAAATCGCCACACTGGGTGTGTGTTACGCACCTTGATGAGCACTGCGTGTATGTTCACGACCCATTTTGTGAGCCCGGTAACGATAAACAGCTCGCAATAGATTGCCAATATGTACCTATTGCACGAAGTGATTTTAGTAAAATGTCAGCGTTTGGTAGCCAACGTTTAAGAACGGCGGTGGCTATAGCTAATAAAATATAAGGTTAACAGTGACTTTTTTAGATTTAATTGATGTAGCCCCGTATTCGTGGGCAGCTATTGGTACTGCGGCTTTTTGCGGTGCTATTATTGGTATAGAGCGCCAGTTGCGCGGCAAACCTGTAGGCATTCGTACATCAGCCCTAATAACGCTGGGCACGTATTTGTTTTTATCCACTGCGTTTAATTTACAAGGGGATGTAATAGATCATTCTCGTGTAGTGGGGCAAATAATTACAGGTATTGGCTTTTTAGGGGCAGGCGTTATGCTCGCAAAAGATGGTGCGGTAGTTGGCGTAACCTCTGCTGCAACCATCTGGGTGCTTGCATCAATAGGCGTTATGATAGCGACCGAAAACTTAGGCGCAGCTATTAAACTCTCTGTTCTGGTGGTGGGTATTTTATACGGTGTAGACGTACTCGAAGCTAAATTTAAAAGCTTAAGTAAAGGCGTACACACTAAAGTAAAAAACTATCAAAAACGTTACTATCGAAAAGAGTTTAACGAATCAGAACGCCACTAAAAGTGGCGTTTTTTAGTGCTATTGAAATAGTTACTAGCCAAACAACTTTCTCCTAACTACTTTTCTGTAGCCACTGGGTGTTTGGCTTAATACTTTTTTAAACACGCGTGTTAAATGCCCTTGGTCATTATATCCAACTTCTAAAGCCACTTCTTGAATTGATAAATTTGATGATGCTAATAACTCTTTTGCGCCTTCTACACGTAGTTGTTGCCAATACTCAATTGGGCTTTGGTTAGTAGCGGCTCTAAAACGGCGGGTAAAAGTACGATAGCTTAAGCTAAATTGGGCAGCAACTTCTTGCAAGTTTAGCTCGGTGGCTAAATTAGTTTTTAGCCAAAATTGAATTTGCGCAATTAGCTCATCGGGGTGGCGGTCAACTGCACCTTCTAAGTAGCGTTGATCTTCATAGGGTTTGCGTATTTCGTGCGAAAAATTACGCTCTACATGCTGCGCGGCGGCTTTTGTGTAGTACTGGCTAATAATATGCACGATCACATCTGCAAGGGCATTAAGGCTGGCCACCGTATACATTCGCTCTGACTGGGTTATAAAAAAGTCGGGCTTTAGGTGCACCTGCGGGTAGTCATGGCTAAATTGTTTGGCGTAATGCCAATGGGTGGTAGCAGGGTGGCCATCAAGTAAGCCTGCCTCAGCTAGTAAGCAGTTGCCAGTGCCTACACCAATTATATGGCTGCCTGCGCTAAAGCTCTCGCTTAGCCAATCAACTACCTCTTGATTTGTACGTACCACAGGGCGCGGATTTCGCCAAATACCAGGCACTATAATTAAATCGCTGTAGGGCGCGTTAGTTGTTATGCAATCAGGATTTACAGCTAGGCCTGCGCGGGTGGGTATAGATTCAGCACTTTTAGCCACTAAATTTATAGCAAGTGGCCTAAAGCTTTGCTTATCAAGATGCCCTTTAGCAAAGGCCTCGCCGGCTCTTAGCATTTCTATAGGCAGCGTTAAACTAGTCACTAACAAATGCGGATATACCGCTATAGCAATGTTTAGTGGTGGATTAGTGCGTTTATCAGTCATATAAATGCTCCGACCAGTATCTTTTGGCCTTTTGTGCTGAATATTTGGCTATTAAAGCACAATGTGTGGTGCATAATCCATTTAAACTGCTTCTTCTCCTTATAACACGTTTCTAAAAGGTAAATTATGACAGCATTACCCGTTATAGTAGGCATGGGTGGCATTAACGCCGCTGGCCGTACTTCTTTTCATCAAGGTTATCGCCGTATCGTGTTAGATAGTTTAAATGCTCAAGATCGCAGTGAAACATTTTTAGGCCTCGCCACACTGATGAATCTAGTAAGCGTTGTAAACGGCCAATTACAAGATACACAAGGTAATAATGTTGAGCAAAGCGACATAGAAGCACGCTTTGGTGAGCAAATTATTGCTGGTACACTTATTCGTAAAATTGAAAAAGAACACTTTGATGCCGATGCCACACCATGGCAGCAAAAAATGACACTGAGCGCATCAAGCGATAACGCAATTGTGTTTGAAACGCGTGCTCGCGACTTACCTGCACCTGTTCCAGCTAGCTGGCAAGTTGAAGAGCTTGAAGGCAAAAAAGTTAAAGTAACTATTGCAGCCGACTTAGACGTAAAGCACGACTCAACACGCGATAACCCAATTAAATCTGCTGGGCAATTTCCGACTGGGTTTGATCCATCAGTTATGTATAACAGCCGCTATCAGCCTCGTGGTTTGCAAGCCACTATTTTTGCAGCTACTGATGCTATTAAATCAACAGGGCTTGATTGGCAGCATATTATGAATAGCGTAGAGCCAGATAAAATTGGTACCTATTCAGCATCGGTAATTGGCCAAATGGACGACAAAGGTCTAGGCGGTTTAGTAAAGGCGCGCCAACAAGGCGACCGTGTTAGCACTAAGCAGTTAGCACTGGGCTTAAATACAATGTCGACCGATTTTATAAACGCCTATGTTACGGGCAATGTAGGTACTACGTTTTCGACCTCGGGCGCATGTGCAACGTTTTTATATAATTTACGTGCAGCGGTTAATGACATACAAGCAGGGCGTACACGCGTTGCGGTTGTCGCAAGTGTTGAGTGTGCTATTACACCAGAAGTTGTAGAAGGCTTTGGTAACATGAGCGCACTTGCAAACGTTGAAGGTTTGCGCCGTTTAGATAACTTATCAAATGATGAAGAACCCGATTACCGTAATAGCAGCCGCCCATTTGGCGATAACTGTGGCTTTACATTAGGTGAAGGCGCGCAAGTTGCTATTTTAATGGATGATGCTTTAGCCCTTGAGTTGGGCGCTGATATTATGGGCAGCGTACCGGATGTGTTTGTAAATGCAGATGGCGTTAAAAAGTCGATTACATCACCTGGACCTGGTAACTATATTACAATGGCAAAATCAGCCGCACTTGCTAGCAGCTTATTAGGTAAAGAAGCACTGCAAGAACGTAGCTTTATTTTAGCTCATGGTTCTAGTACACCGCAAAACCGTGTAACAGAGTCTTTGATTTATCATAAAGTAGCGCAAACGTTTGCTATTGATAACTGGAAAGTAACAGCGCCAAAAGCGTATGTTGGCCATACTATTGCACCTGCAAGTGGTGACCAGTTAGCGATTGCGTTAGGCATATTTAGTCATAATATTATGCCGGGTATTACCACAATTGATAAAGTGGCTGATGATGTTTATAGCGACCATCTTGATATTCGTAATAGCCATTACGAGTGCGCTGATATGGATATTGCTTTTATAAATTCAAAAGGCTTTGGCGGAAACAATGCAACAGCGACTGTACTTTCACCAAAAGTAACAATGCAAATGCTTGCTAAGCGCCATGGCGATGATGTTATGACTAGTTACACACAGAAAAATAGTGTGGTTAGCGCTTCGCAGAAAACGTATCAAACGCAAGCAGATTTAGGCCAGTACGAGCTTATTTATCGCTTTGGCGACGGACTTATTGACGACAACGACATTGTAATAGACGAGCAAAGTATTCAGTTACCAGGCTTTGAAAAAGCAATTACGTTTAGCACAACAAACTCCTATCAAGATATGTTTTAAGCACACATACTTGTTAGCAAGGCGCTTTTAAAGCGCCTTTTTTAATGTCTATTAAGTTAATGCACTCATAAAAAATATTCAACAGCTTGTATTTAATGGGATGTACGATAGTGATATTTTGTTAAATATTAGAATTGGTACAGAACCACAAACAGACCTATTTATCCGCTCTAAATCGTTCTAAAATTCACAGCGAAACTATTTATTGTATTCATACTTCAGGCGTTCAATGCTCACGCCGAGCTTATCAAAAACAAAAGCAAAAACTACGGAACGTTGATAATTGAAAAAGTTACTTCAATCTATAATGGTGACACCTTTCGCGCTAATATCGCGGGTTTGCATTCTCTGATAGGGGAGAGGATTAGTATTCGCGTAGCGGGTGTCGACACACCTGAAATGCGCGGTAAGTGTAAACAAGAGAAAGATCTTGCTCGCAAAGCTAAGCAAGTAACAGTTGAAGCGCTACGCTCAGCAAAGGCTATTGAGCTTAGGAACACGAAACGTGGTAAGTATTTTAGAATAGTGGCTGACGTATTCGTGGACAACAAAAACTTGACTGACATTCTAATCAGCTCGGGCTTAGGTGTTTCCTATGGCGGTGGCACTAAAGCGAAGGACTGGTGTCTTTGAGGTTTGGTTCGTGTGGGGCGGCTAAGAGCGATAACTGGACACTGAAGCCTTAATTTATTTGTCACTTACCATGGCACCTTGAGAAAGCTTTTCTGCTCCCGCAGTAGCATGAATCAGTACTTGATAACTTCGTATACATATTTCTTTTTTGCTTCAATTCGTTGGCCTCAGATTCTGATATTTTACCGTTTATGAAAGAAGATAAATCATCATCCAAAAATAATTTAGGATTCCATTTATTGGAGATTAAATTTAAAAAGAACGAGTCAGTTGCCGAAGCAATAATCCCAGCAACTGGATTTATAAGACCGATAACATTTGGATATACAAACGATATTGCCTTCGAAGTAATAGTCGATTTACAAGGTTTTAGTAGTTCTTTTGTAACTTCCACTTGATCATATTCTTTATCTTCAATCCAGCTTCTGAAGGTTTTTGCTGAATATTTCTCACGTATTTTTAAAATATCATCAAATGCAATTACTCCATCAGTGAATAACTTATATAAATTTGGAACTCCTTTCATTTTTAGTATCGTTTCAAAGCAATCGGTAGTCTCGCTTTTTACGTTTGAAATAAAGAGTTTAGAGTTAGCATAATCTTTGGAGAAGGAATCTTGAGAAATAGCGCTTACCTCTAACCGCTGTTGAAGCGCATAACCAGTTAATATATCGCAAATTCTTAAAGAAGTGAGTGCTTTTTTAGCAGTGAAGCCCTTAGAAGATATACCGAATTGGTTACAAAAATTATAATCGGATAAGTCCCTATTTACTTCTTCAATTATTGAATTCGGTAATTTATCAATATTAGCAACATCAGCGTCAACCTTTAATTCATTACTTTTGTTCAATAAAACCTGATTTCGTTCTGTAAGATACCTTGCTCTAGCTTGTATGCCTTTATCCTTGTGTTTAATCGATACGTACCCATTAAGTAAATCTTCAAGGGGAGCCAGCCGCATACAATAGCTTAACTTATATTCACCTTCTATTAAGCTATAGGTATAATCATGAAAGTCATAAACAACCCTAATAATACCGCGTTCTAAAAGTTTTAGTGTGTTGTCAAAGCCTAAAAGTTGAAAGCAAGAAAGGTAATCAGGGTGACGAAGGTAAATCGTATCGTGAAGCAAAATACTAGTAAAAAGTTTACTAAACGCTGATTGAATTCCCTTTAATACTTCAAGTTTAGTGACGTGAAAACCAATAAATGTGCTAGGGCTATTATCCCAATGCTTGGATTTATCGTCGTACTTTTTCATGAAGCCAAATTGTTTTGGGAAATTATTTATAATTATTGAAGACATCGTCGTATTTCATCTAACTTTTGATAGATACTAATCTATTATATTTTTCTCGAATAAGCTAATGCACGCTCACGGTACTGAGCCGTACTTTGGCAAAGAGCGAGAAGCGGTCATTGAGATTGGTGCTACGGGAAAACATTCCTTTTTTGCATGCTGAAAAAGCCTTCCCTAAGAACAATATTTATAGCTGGCAATAACTTACACTATTTGCTATTAATAGACCCTCATAGAACAAGGACAGTTTTGCGGAATAAGCGAAAGCACTCTCCGATAAAGTTGTGATCCTCAATTACATCGAAGCCTATACTTGGAATTTATATGGAAAGTAAAAAACATAGTATTTTATATGCCTTTTTTTCAAATTGTTGGAGATATGGTAAAAATAGTAAAGACGAATTGGATAAATTATCAATTGAAGTTATACCTGAAGCTTTTTCGGAAGAAATGCAAAACAAAATATTCTGTCCTATTTGTGCAACTCCTTTAAGTCGAACTCCTGCTCTTAAAAATATTAGCACTAATAATATTTCAGCCCATTTCAAGCATGGAAGTCATGAAAAATATCCAGAGAGTAAAGTTTGTGGTTGGCGTGTTAATGCTCCTGTTGGAATGAAATATAAGAATGAAGAAGAAGTGGGTAAAGCTATAGAAGCTAAAGATCTAGTTGTAGTTAGCAGTTGGCAGTCTGAGCCTCCTTCAAACTCTAGTGATTTAGTGCCAAACGGTGAGTTTTCAAAAACTGCAATTGAAAACAAAAATGGCCCCGAAACATTGATTGCAATTGCTAGGCACACAGGTCGAGAATATAAAGCACCTTCAAATGTTTCAACGGTGATGGCTTTATGTAAAGACTTTCCCCAAAATCTAAAAAGAGGGTTTTATTTTCCTAATTCGCAATATGTGATGTTGTTATCGGACCAGCTTTACTCAACATTAAAGGTTCAAAAGGAGCTACCTAAAAAAGAAACATTATTTTTTGGAAAAATAACTTCCTTTAACCGTCTGAGCCATAGAAATGTATTAAAAATAAAATCAGGCGATTATGAGTTTAAAATTTATTCGGAGCCAAGTTATGATGAAAGGAAATCCATTGATAACACTTCTATAGGTCGTTACATATTATTTTCGGCAACTCTTTATTGGGAGGCAGATAAGAGTGTAGTAGCTTGTAAGGTTTTAAAGTGGGGGGCTTACAGCTTGCTTCCGACAAAGTATGAGCAATTCTTAACCCAATTAAAGTAATCTAGTAATAGTTTTTAAGTTGGGCAAATTACAGTTTGCTGTCTTCTTCCTTCAAACATTATAGCCAACTATAGTTTACCGCTTATGTAAGCGTTAGCCATTATGAATTTAATATTTAATATAATAAAGAGGAAGATATGTCAGCAAGCGAATGGGGTCACCCATTAGAAAATTTCGGTCAAGCAGGCAGCTGTGTTTTCTTGATCTTTTTATTCAAAAACCAAGTGATCTTATTATTTAGACTCAATTTAAATATGACTACGCAACTAGTAATGACGTCGATTGGTGTGAATATGCACCAGTCACCCATATGAATTTAGGCAGTTTAATTAAGCATTATTGATGATTAATTAAGGCCCTTGGCTTTCGCCTCAGTCATCGTTTAGTACCAATGTCAGTCCAGTTTCTGGCTGTGTTTACACACTGCGCTGTAACAAGTCTGTGGTTTATGCTTACACATAACCAACCCTTTGTGGCTCAAACATTGGGCATATCCAGTATTTAAAATATGAGCGGTTAACGTGCAGGCTCAATCAAATCTAATGGTTTTACCAACCCCATTACGAGCTCAACACGTTAACCTAATTTGTTTTATAGACGCTAAGCAAACGCCTTGTGTTCATCGAATGGTACATTGTCTTTAAGCACGTGATAACACGCTCTTGCGAGCTTATGTGCAACCGTTTTAATCGCAACTACCTTGTTTGTTTTAGCCAGTTTTCGTTGATAATATTTTTTAACTGTTGGGTTATAACGAATTGCAAAATTAGCGGCCTCAGTAAAAGCCCACGCTAAATAACGATTACCATTCTTCTGATTCGTAGCGCCTTTTTTCTTTCCATTGCTGTACCTTGCCCCTTTAACACAGCGACAATACGATGAGAAGTTTCCTGGGCTATCAAAACGTCTAATCGTGCCAGTTTCTAACATAATAGTCAGTGCTAAAGTATTTCCAATTCCATCAATACTTGTTAGGTTTATAAACTCAGGGGAGAGTGATGTTTGTTTTAAAATAGCGCCCTCTATTGCATTGATTTGCTGTTGAGCACAGCGTATTAATGAGAGGTTAGAAATGACTGACAGTGCAGTATTCATTGAGCTAAAATCTGCGTGTACCTGCTCAGTATCAACGCCTTTCCTTATAGCTGCCATTTGCTTTATTTTGTTGCTACTGAGCTTATAACCAAGATGACGCATGTAACAACTTTGCACCGATAATAAGTTTTTAGTGGACTGTTGAACAATGTCCATTCGTTTACGCATTAAGTCGCGAACAGCCCTGAGTTCACGGGGGTAAATATAGCCTTCAGGCAGAATATTTAGACGTAGCATTTCAGCTAGCCAACGTGCATCACTATGGTCGTCAGCATGTTTTAAACCTGAATATTGTTGAATTGCAGCAGGGTTCGCTAAGTGTAGTTTAAATTCTGCATCCATTAATGCATCAACTAACCAATACCAATTAAATGTTGATTCGACAACAAGCCCTGTTAACTTGTCTTTATAAGGGGCTAAAAAAGATAAAATGACAGACATGTCATTATTTAAACGCTTGCAGCTAAGCGTTTCACCTTGTTCATTAATGATAGCAATAACACTATTATTTGAATGCAAGTCAATTCCACCATATAGTTTCATACTAAGTTCCTCGAGGTACTGTTTATGTTTTGGTCAACACAACTGTATCGAAAAACTCGAGGAGCTTTCTATATGATTATCAAATCTTGACTTCACACATTAAGAATCTTCAATTTTATTGACCACTACAAATGACAGCTCATGGCACACTGCCGCCATTCCTTATAGCCCTGTTCATTAGGAATATCGTTATTTAATATTAAGCTTAATTACCGTACAGGTTTATTCGCTAATCTGAACGTTAACTATATTGAATTTACTTAAACTTTTTTACATACCTAAGCGTTATAAAATTAATAATGGCAAGCAAAATGGCTATTTCGTAACGGCTGTAGGCTACAGCTATACCAATTAAGCCCATATTCCAAATACTTGCAGCGGTTGCTGTGCCGGAGGTTGATTTGTTATTTTTCAAAATTGCGCCACCGCCAATAAAACCAATGCCTGTAATGATGCCCTGTAACATTTTAGATTGAGCTTCTGCGCCATCTAAAACCGACATAGCGATTAATGCATACCCACACGATGCAACAGCAACAAGAGGAAAGGTACGAAGGCCTGCGCCATCATTACTTCGCTCTCTGTCGTAAGCCATGGGTAGTGCAAGTAGGTATGCAATACCTAAGTGTATTAAGTTATCGATGATTTCATTCCACTGTAAATCAATTTCCATTATTGAGCCTGCGCTGGTTAACTTTATTAATAATAAGCAAACAGCAAGCCATGGCATAAATGAATATTAATCAATGAGTTATTGTTAATTCCTGTATTTAACAAGAATTATTGAGGAAACTTTTACATGCCTTTATTACTATTTTACGCAATAGTTAATTTGATCTGAGTTTTAAAGCCCCGTATTCTTTTATCATACTAAAAGACACCTATGTGAACCTTTTGCCTTTAAATAAAACATTAATCACAACAACTAAACTTGAAAAAACAGCGTTACTATTTTGCGCTGGGTTATCTGTTTTTGCTTTTTTATTCCCTGAATTTCTCACAGAACACTTACAACCTACCATTAATAAAATTTTAGGTTATTTAGGATCACCATTTTTTATATTGCAGCTGGTGGGTGTTACAAGAAAGTTTATAAATGATTTTAGGTAGTAATACTTACATTTTTTTACAGAGTTACAATAAAAAACGTATACAATTTAGGTAATATTTTGTTTAGGATGAATGATGAAAACAATTATTGTACTTTTGTTTTTTTATTGCCTTTCTGGCTGTACAGTTGCGGGCGCTATTATTGATGGGCAAGCACAATCTCAGGCGCGTAATGATAAAAATAGTATTAGCCCGGCGCAGTCAACACCTTATAAAAACCCACTAGAGCCAGTACCTACAGATAAAAACGGATTTAACTTTACTGATATGGGATTAAAGATAGATTCGGCTCTTGTTAGCCTAGTTAAAGGGGAAAGCACTACTACGCAAGTATGTAGGCAGGTCACTAAAAGTCTAAAAGAGTGTGTAGAGGTAGAAAAGTCATCTCTACACACTAATGAGTCTAAGCAGTTAAAAACTGATGATGAAATAATAAGTGTTGGTCAATAAAGCTGCTTATAAAAAAGTAGCTATGGTCGTAGCCTGCTTGCATTTCAAGTGTAAGCGGGTAGCCTTTTTTATTTGCAATAGCGACTAAGTTTTCTGGCTTAAGTTGCTCTTGTAAAAAACCATCGGCATCACCTTGACTCACTAACATGGGTAAGTAATGAGCTTGCTCTGCGTTTTTCATCAACTCGCAGCTGTCGTATTGCTTCCAAAGCGCTTTATCATTTCCTAAATAACCAGTAAATGCTTTTACACCCCAAGGGCATTCAATCGGATTTACAATAGGGCTAAAAGCCGAGGCACTTACAAACGCAGTCGGGTTTTTAAGTGCAACCATTAATGCACCGTGCCCGCCCATAGAGTGACCGCTAATTGCTTTTGTGCTTGTTATCGGAAAATGTTGTTCAATCAATGCTGGTAACTCACTAACAACATAATCGTACATATTAAAATGGGTGTTGTAAGGAGCTTGCGTGGCATTTACGTAAAAGCCTGCGCCTTGTGCAAAGTCGTAGCTGTCTTCATTGGGTACGTTCTCGCCACGCGGGCTGGTGTCAGGCGCTACAATAGCAATACCCAGCTCGGCGGCTTTTTTAAATGCACCGGCTTTTTGCATAAAATTTTCGTCGGTACAGGTTAATCCCGATAACCAATAAAGTACCGGTACTTTATTTGCTTCACTTGCGCCAGGTGGTAAAAATACGGCAAAGCGCATAGTGCAATGTGTACTTTGCGAGCTGTGAGTATATTGCTTATGCCAACCGCCAGACACTTTTACACTTGAGATATTTTCTAACATACTTAATCCTTAAAAGCCGTAAACTTAAAAGTATTACGGCTTATTAATAAGCTATTTTACGAATGCAGTTTATTAGTAATGAATGACTGTACGAATACTTTTGCCTTCATGCATTAAATCAAACGCTTCGTTAATATCTTCAAGGCTCATTGTGTGAGTAATAAAGTCGCTAAGAGCAAATTCACCTGCCATGTAACGCTCAACAATTTCAGGAAGTTGTGAACGGCCTTTAACGCCACCAAATGCACTACCACGCCATACACGCCCAGTTACCAGCTGAAACGGACGGGTTGATATTTCTTGGCCTGCACCTGCCACACCAATAATGACCGACTCACCCCAACCTTTGTGACAACACTCAAGCGCTGAGCGCATAACGTCAACATTACCAATACATTCAAACGAGTAGTCAACGCCGCCGTCTGTCATTTCAACAATAACTTCTTGAATTGGCTTGTCGAAATCTTTTGGGTTAATTAAATCAGTTGCACCTAGTTTTGTAGCTAAATCGAATTTAGTGGTGTTTATATCAACACCAATAATACGACCAGCACCAGCCATTTTTGCGCCAATAATCGCAGACAAACCAATACCGCCTAAGCCAAATATAGCAACAGTGTCGCCAGGCTTTACTTTAGCTGTGTTGGTAACTGCGCCCATGCCTGTTGTTACACCACAGCCTAGTAAGCAAATCTCTTCTAGTGATGCTTCTTTATTTACTTTAGCGAGTGAAATTTCTGGTAATACAGTGTACTCAGAGAACGTTGATGTACCCATGTAGTGATAAATTGGTTGGCCGTCTTTAAAAAAGCGTGTTGTGCCGTCTGGCATTAGGCCTTTACCTTGTGTTTCGCGCACGGCTGAGCACAGGTTAGTTTTACCTGAGGTACACATTTTACATACGCCACATTCTGCAGTGTATAAAGGAATAACATGATCCCCCACTTCAACACTCGTTACGCCTTCGCCAACAGCATAGACAACACCAGCGCCTTCGTGACCTAAAATAGCAGGAAATATGCCTTCTGGATCTTGGCCTGATAATGTAAATGCATCGGTGTGACACACACCTGTAGCGGTAATTTTTACCATTACTTCGCCTTGTTTAGGCATCATTACATCAACTTCTTCAACGCTAAGTGGTTGATTAGGACCCCAAGCAATGGCGGCTTTTGATTTAATAAATTCAGACATGTGTTTTATTTCCTTTAACTGGCTATTAAAAAATAATTGTAGACCCAATTTGCTTGGGTGATGTGCTTATTGTATTTGTTTCTCAAATAATGATAATCTCAATTTTATTAAAACACTTTTACAGTATGGTAATAATGGCGCGTTGGGATGGAATTGATGAGTTTATAGCGGTTGGTGAAGAGGGCAGCTTTACTGCGGCTGCAAAAATGCTTGGGCTTTCGGTTGCGCATATTAGCCGTCATGTTACGGCGCTTGAGCAACGTTTAAATACCCAGCTTTTAACTCGTACTACTCGTAAAGTGGTTTTAACTAAAGAAGGTGAAGTGTACTTACATCAAATAAAGCACTTACAACACGCTATGGACGAGGCAACTCAAGGTCTTGCCACGCACCAAACTACACCAAAGGGTAAAATTAAGCTCACAGCACCAGTTATGTACGGAGAGAGCTTTATTATGCCTATAGTGCATAATTTTATGAAGGATCATCCCGAGGTAGAAGTTGTTGCCACACTAAGTAACGAACAAGAAAATTTGTTAGAGGGCGGATTTGATTTAGCCATAAGGTTAGGACATTTAAAAGATTCGAGCTTAAAAGCGCGTAGGTTAAGTGCGCGGCGCTTTATAATGTGCGCGGCACCACAGTATTTAACGCGATTTGGTGAGCCGCATACTTTAGGCGAGCTAAACAGCCATGAATGCTTAATTGGGAATAGTAGCTACTGGCGCGTAAACGAAAATGGGCGCGATAAACACATTAAAATAGCGGGGCGGCTACAGTGTAATAGTGGTTGGGCGCTGGTGGATGGCGCAAAAAAGGGGCTTGGTATTGTACAGCTCCCAGACTACTACATTGAAAACGAAATTAACTCAGGGCAATTGGTGCCTATTTTAACACCCTATCAACCACAGCAAGAAGGGGTATGGGGCGTATATCCACCAAGGCAGTTTGTGGCCACTAATGTACGGGTATTGCTCGATTATTTAGTTAAAGGGCTGAAAGCTTAACCGCGAATTAATGGTTAAGCATGTATTGCTGTAAATATAGCCAAGTATCAGATTTTTAAATTATTTCTTACATTTTACGCCATACCCAAAGGCACTTTTTTCGTGCTACTATTGCTCAATACTTTTACGATAAGTGTTAAAAATAATATGTTTCAACCGGTTAGCTTATTTATAGGGCTTAGATATAGTCGCTCATCTAAAGGAAATGCGTTTATATCGTTTATTTCGTTTTTTTCTATTGCCGGTATCGCTATTGGTTTAATGGCATTATTTACGGTAAGTAGTGTAATGAACGGGTTTGAAAATAGCCTGAAAACCAATATGCTTGGACTTATTCCGCATGTTGAAGTTAGCGCAGGTAAACACACTGCCACCCAAATGGGCACCCTTAAAACCGACCTCGAACAATCTCCTTATGTTGATCATGTAAGCTTATATCGCCACGGCGAAGCTATTTTGCAAACAAATAAAGACTTGCACGGCGTTTTACTACAAGGCCTTTATAACGACAGCGGTTCTTTGTATAAAATTACCGATAAAATAGTGCAAGGCGATTGGAAAACTGTATTAAACAAAAATTACAACATTGCTATAAGCCGTTATTTGAGTCGTAAATTAGGCGTTAGCGTGGGTGATAAGCTTCGCGTTATTATGCCTAATGCTTCAACATATACACCTCTTGGGCGAGTACCCAGCCAGCGTTTATTTAAAGTTGCCGCAATATACGAAACCGGATCTGAGATAGATATGGCACTTGCGTTTACGAGTGGCGCTTCACTACAGCGGGTGTTAAAGCTGGATAAAAACACCGCCCCAAATTTAAGTGTTTCATTGCACGAACCTTTCGAACTAGATGAATTTATTGAAGCAAGCCAACGTATTTTAAAAGATCACAATTACAGTGATTGGCGCAGTACCCAAGGTACTCTATTTGCAGCCGTTGCTATGGAAAAACGCATTATGTCTATGTTGCTTGCCCTCATTGTATTGGTCGCTGTGTTTAATATTGTATCAGCACTGACCATGATGGTAAGCGAAAAACAAGGTGAAGTGGCCATACTACAAACGTTAGGTTTAACACCTTCGCAAGTGCAAAAAGTGTTTATGGTGCAAGGCTTATATAACGGCGTAATTGGTACCGCAATAGGCGCATTTTTAGGTGTAATATTTAGTTTATATATAAATGAGCTACTTGCATTAGTGGGCTTAAACTTATTGGCGGGTATAGAGCTTCCGGTAAAATTTGATATTTTGAGTTTAGTAATAATAGCGTTTGCCAGTATTGCTATGAGCTTTTTAGCTACCTTATATCCTGCGCGTAAAGCCGCAAAAGTAAAACCAGCAGAGGTATTACGTTATGAATGATTTAGTAATTAGTTGTGAAAATTTAAGTAAGGTTTATCAAGATGGCAGCAACCAAGTTGAAGTATTAAAAGGTGTTGATTTAGCGCTGCAGCAAGGTGAAATGCTCGCTATTGTAGGGAGTTCTGGCTCTGGTAAAAGTACGCTTTTACACATACTTGGCACATTAGATACCGCAAGCTCAGGTAGCGCTAAAATTAAAAACCAAGAAGTTGCAAAACTTTCGCGAACAGAGCAAGCCGCATTTAGAAACCAAAATTTGGGCTTTATCTATCAATTTCATCACTTATTAATGGAGTTTAGCGCAGTCGAAAACGTGGCTATGCCATTACTAATTAAAGGCTTGAGTGCAAAAGAAGCCAAAGCTCAAGCGCTCGATATGCTCGAAAAAGTAGGCCTTGCACATCGCAGCTTGCATAAACCGTCTGCGCTTTCTGGTGGAGAGCGACAACGTGTGGCTATTGCCCGCGCACTGGTTACTAAACCTGCGCTTGTGCTTGCTGATGAACCAACAGGTAATTTAGATAAACAAAATGCGATTAAAATTTACGATTTAATTAATGAGCTTAACCAAAGCTTAAACACCAGTTTTGTGGTAGTTACACACGATTTAGAACTTGCCGATAAGCTAGGCAAAATAGCTTATTTAGACGATGGAAAACTAGCTATTAAAGAGTCGCAGCATGTTGCTTAGTGCATTTTTAAGTAAACGTTTTAGAGCCTATTCAGGCCACAAAGATGAAAAAAACGGCTTTGTTAGTTTTATCGCTAAAGCGTCGACTATTGGTATTTTATTAGGTGTCGCGGTTTTAATTGTGGCGCTGTCGGTAATTAATGGTTTTGAGCAGCAACTAGTACATAGATTGCTAAGTGTTGTGCCGCAGGTTGAATATGTAGCACCAAGTAGACCCATCGCGAATTGGTCGCAAAAGGTTGAGGATTTACAAACACAACCTCACGTAACAGGGGCAGCGCCATTTATTGCAGTGAACGGAATGGCGCAATATAAAAGCCAGCTAAAAGCGATAGAAATTCGGGGTGTTGAGCCATCGCTCGAGAGTAATGTATCGGCGGTAAACCAGTTTACCAGTGGTAAATTGGTCAGCCAGCTAGGCCTTGACGATGTAATTTTAGGTAAGCAAATAGTAAAACAGTTAGATGCCAAAGTCGGCGATAACATTACATTGCTTATTCCGCAAATTAGTCAAAAAGGTCAATCATTATTAGCGCCTAAACGCGTAACACTTAACCTTGCAGGTTTTATAGAAATGGGCGGACCGATTGATAGTACCGCTGCATTTATACATCTTAACAAAGCACAGCAAACATTGGGTTACGATGAAACTCAAGTAACAGGGCTGCGGTTAAGTGTTGATGATGTGTTTTCGGCGCACCAAATAGCGCTAAAAGTGGGCCAAACTATTGACGACTACGTGTATGTTTCTAGTTGGTTTAGAACCCAAGGCAGCCTTTATCAAGATATTCAAATGGTGCGTACCATTGTTTATATTGTGGTGTTTTTAATTATAGCGGTAGCCAGTTTTAATATTGTATCGTCCTTAGTGATGGAAGTACGCGAAAAACAAGGCAATATCGCGATTTTAAAAACCATGGGCGCGAAAGACAGTACTATTTTAGCCACCTTTGTAATGCAAGGCTTAATGCAAGCTTTTGTAGGCGTGGCACTAGGAACACTAATTGGCGTGGTATTAGCGCTTAATATAAGTGAGCTTTTTACGTGGATAAGCCAATTATTTGGAGCTAATCCACTTGAGGGCGTTTATTTTATAGAGTTTTTACCAAGTAAATTAGTACTTGAAGACATTGGTATTACAGTGATTGTTACGTTTGTGCTTGCGATACTTGCTACTATTTATCCTGCATGGCAAGCAACGCGCGTAGATCCTGCCAAGGTGCTTGGTAACTAGGTATAAGAAGCTCAGATAAAAATTAATAGGGTGGTATTGGTAAACCTGTTAAACTAGGTGCTTATTTAAAATTAAGCAATAACTGCTTGGTTGCTATACCTCACTTTGGGATTTACTTTGACTAATAACGATATTTTACGCCGCATTCGCTACACTTTTAACTTAACTGATACTGCTATGGTCAATGTTTTTGCATCAGCAGAACATACGGTCACCAAAGAGCAAGTAATTACATGGTTAACTAAAGAAGGTGAAGAGGCTTTTACCCCAATAAGTGATACTGAGTTTGCTAGCTTTTTAAATGGGTTTATTAATACCCAACGTGGCAAACGCGAAGGTGAGCAACCAGAGCCAGAGAAAAAGTTAAACAACAATATTATCTTTATGAAGCTACGTATTGCTTTAAATATGAAAGCAGAAGATGTTATAGCAACACTTGAACTTGTTGATTTTGACTTAAGTAAACATGAGTTAAGCGCATTTTCTCGTAAAGTAGATAACAAACATTACCGTGTTTGTAACGATCAAATATTACGCTTGTTTTTAACCGGTGTACAAAAGCAGCACCGTCCAGAAGAGTCTGCTGAGTAATTGATTTTAGCTAATTAGTTTTTAACTAATTAGTTTTTAACTAATTAGCTTTTAGTTAATGGGCTTGTGTATGCGCAATGCTACATAAAGCCTATTATCAATGGTAAACCCCAACACTTAATAATTAAATACATTTATAACAACACCAAGTTACTTATTGGTTTACTTGCGTGTAAAAATTATAATGCCCCCGTATAAATAGTTCATAGGTTTACGCTAATTTTGGAAAAATGAAGATAATAATTGCATTCGTAAGCTATAACGCTGTAAAGCTCGGCCATAACAGCGTAGGATCAAGTTACTTTCGAATGAAAATTAGGTTTGCACTTTAGGTGCATTAACATATAAAAATTATGCAACTAACTGCAAAACCATCACTTCCTAATGCGTTACTTATTTCTATTAGCACACCACAATTTAAAGGCGACGAAGCAACAGAATCGCTTGCAGAGCTTGCTCGTTTGGTAACTACGTTAGGCTTTAAAGTAGTAGGTACACAATCGCAAAAGCAAAGTTCTACCCAAAAAGTTAATGTACTGGGCTCAGGTAAACTAGCTGAAATAGCACACCTTACCGGCAATAAAGGGATGGTTGAAAACGAGCAAGAAGATGATTTACTTGATGAAGACCCTTTAACCGAAATATCCTCAGAAATTCCATCAAACGATTTAGATTTTGCATGTGCCGATGTAGTGGTATTTGACTGCGATTTAACGCCTTCTCAACTGCGTAATGTTGAGAACCAATTAGGTGTAGAAGTATTTGATCGCACTGGTATTATCATCGAAATATTTAGCCGTCATGCGCGTACTAAAACAGCAAAATTACAAGTTGAAATTGCTCGCCTTAATTATGTAGCGCCACGGCTTCGTGAAACATCAACAGGTGATAAAGAGCGCCAAATGGGTAAAGGTGCGGGTGAAACCACACTTGAGCTTAATCGCCGTAAGGTGCGCGATCAGTTAGCAGAATTAAAGCGCGAACTTGTTAGTGTTCAAGATGTAATGATGGACAGACGTACGCAGCGCTCTGAGCTATTCTCAGTGGCTTTAATTGGTTATACCAATGCGGGCAAGTCATCAATGATGCGCGCAATTACAGGTAGTGATGTAGAAGGCGAAAATAAACTCTTTGCAACGCTAGATACCACTGTTCGCGCGCTGTATCCGATTACCCAGCCTCGTATATTGGTGTCAGATACGGTTGGTTTTATTAAAAAATTACCTCATGATTTGGTGGCTTCATTTCATTCAACGCTCGCTGAGGCACATGATGCGTCGTTATTGTTGTATGTTGTAGATGCTTCAGATCCTTCTTTTCGCTCACAACTTGAAGTAGTACATAAAGTACTGGCAGAAGTTGGGGTGGAAGGCAGCAAAAAATTATTAGTACTGAATAAGTCAGACCAATTAAGTACTGAGCAGCAGCAGTCGCTAATGGATGAATTTCCTGATGCGATGATGACCTCTACGCGTAATCCAGATGATATTAGTAAATTGCACAAATACATTATTGGCATTGCTCAAGAGGACATGATTGAAGAAGAGATTGTTATACCGTACACAGCCAAAGGTATCGTGGGCGAAATTCGCTCGAGTATGAGTGTTGTTAAAGAAGAATATGAATACAGCCACATTAAATTAACAGTGCGCTCGAGTGCGATTGATTTAGAACGTTTAAAAAAGAGAATGCTGAATTTATAATAAATTCAGTACAATTCAGTACATAAAAAGCACAGCCAATTGGCTGTGCTTTTTAGTATTAGTCCTAACATACGTAAATTTAACGCTGCTAGCTCTAAATATAGCTCTGAGATAAATTCCCTATCCAGAGCCTCAGTTACTTAAAGACGAAACTAGGAAAAAGCGTTGTCGCTTAGCTCTTCTTGCATTTGCTCGCGCATTTTAAATTTTTGCAGTTTACCTGTTACTGTCATTGGGTAGTTTTCTACAAAACGGATATGTCGTGGCATTTTAAAGTAGGATAGTTTGTCTTTTAAAAACTCACGAATTGCTTGCTCATCAAGTACAGCATCTTCTTTTGGTTGGATCCAAGCGCATACTTCCTCGCCATACCTTTCATCTGTTATACCAAATATGGCAGCATCTTGAATGCCTGGGTAGGTGTAAAGTACTTCTTCTATTTCTCGAGGGTAAATGTTTTCGCCGCCGCGAATAATCATATCTTTTATACGCCCAACAATCGTGACAAACCCTTCTGTATCCATGACACCTAAATCGCCAGAGTGCAGCCAACCTTCGTCATCTATTGTGGCTTTTGTTTTAGCTTCGTCATTCCAATAGCAGCGCATTATGCCTGCACCTTTACTACACACTTCGCCAGGTTGACCAATTTTTTGAATGTTACCCAGCTCGTCAATTATTTTAACCTCGGTATGGGCAAGGGCGCGGCCAACTGTCGTTACTTGCCGCTCAATTGAAGAGTCTGTTTCGGTAATGTTGTTTATGGGGCTGCACTCCGTTTGCCCGTAAGCAATCAGTACTTGATGCATGTTCATTTGTGTTTGTACTTTTCGCATTACTTGCTCTGGGCATGTAGAGCCTGCCATTACACCCGTGCGTAAAGTACTTAAGTCATAATCGTTAAAATTACTTAGCTCAAGCTCACTAATAAACATAGTAGGTACACCGTGCAGCGCTGTACATCCTTCTTGTTGAACTACATCTAGTGTGGTCTTTGCATCGAACGAATCACTTGGGTAAATGGCTGCTGCACCTTTACTAACACACAATAAGCTACCCAATACCATTGCAAAGCAATGATATAACGGGATAGGGATACATAACTTGTCATCGCTCGTAAAGTGCATAGATTCGGCGACGAATAGCGCATTATTTAAAATATTTTTATGCGTGAGCGTTGCGCCTTTTGGGTTGCCTGTTGTGCCTGATGTAAATTGTATATTGATGTCTTGCTCAGCATTTAAGTTTTCACCTATTGCTTTTAATTCGAGCGCATGTGCTGCTGTTGGCAAGTTAATAACGTCATTAAAACAATACATACCTGAAGATGCTTCATTGCCAATGCGAATTATGTTTTTAAGAGAGGGCAGTGCTTTTAAATTAAGCTTTTCTTTGTCGCTACTTGCAAGCTCTGGCGCTAAACTATTAAGCATTTCTAAATAGTCACTGCCTTTGAAGTTTGATGCCGTAATGAGGGTTGAACACTCAACACTATTTAACGCATATTGTAGTTCGCTAGGGCGGTATGCTGGATTAATACACACCATTATTGCGCCAATTTTAGCCGTTGCAAATTGGGTTAAGCACCACTCAATATTATTAGGAGACCAAATACCCACTCGCTCACCAGGTTTTATGCCAAGCGCCAGTAACCCCATAGCAAGTTGATTAACTTCTTGTTGAAATTCTTTATACGTTAATCTAATACCTTGATGGTGAACTACAACAGCTAATGCTTCTGGGTTTTTGTCGACAATAAAGTCAAAGTACTCGCCGATAGTTGAATTTGTTAAAGGTGTGCTTTGTATACCTTTAAAATAGCTTTGTGATAACGGTAAACTATTTATTTGTTCTACTTCTTTTACTGCAATAGTCTGTGTGTGCATTGCTCTCTCCATGAAAATGTGCGTGAGTTATTAAACTACAAAGTCAAAATAAACACATATTGTCGACAAAGAGAAGTGCGGTTAGACTAATGTATTAGTGTTTTTATAAAAACCAAACCTGTTTTTTGGGCACAAAAAAACGCGTCTTACACTGTAAGTACGCGTTTTTAAACGAGCAATGAGTCTACATTTCGTCGCTGCGGTATGTTCTTTTCATTATGTAAACGTAGGCATTTACAAAAGCATTTTCTTGATACTTTTTAAGGCCAGTATCTTCAAAATCTATTGGAATAGGATTGCGCTTTACCTGCTCTTTAATTTCAGTTGTGGTAAATAAACGCACATCTAAATTTTCAATTAATTGAATGGCAGTTTCCATTTTAAATCCTTTTGCGCTGCCGGCAAATTTACCCTTTGGCTGGCGCTCACGAATTGCAACAGAATCAATTTGGTAATCTTGCATTAGTTTTGCAAAATCAAATTGAAATTTACGCATTACTTCGGTGTCGTTACCGTTACCTAAGGTAAAGCGTGTTTGGCGCACATCGCGAATGTCAAATACGTCATTATCTTTACTCAAAATACAAAGTAGTACATCGCTACCGGTAATTTCTACACCACATGTTCTCATTACTATTCTCTACTATAACTTAATTACGCAGTATTATACCCAACACTCATTAAAATGCGAGTGCTAGCATGACCCACTAGGTTAACTCTAATATTTTTAGCTAATTTTGTCGCTTTTCTAACAAAAGTTGATTTATATCGTAAATCAGCTCGAATTTTCGGCGCGTATGACTTGTAATTAAGCGTGTGGCACGCGACAATATCTTTTTGTAGTTGAGCAGACTCAGCATCTACATTAGCCCAATATGGCGAAAAATAGTCAATGCTTATTCGTAAAAGTGTTGTCGAGTCATTCTCATTTAATTAATTAAAAATACACGTGATACATTGTAGGTGTCACCACTGTAGCAAGGATTTATAATGCCAGTTATTACTCTTCCAGACGGAAGTCAACGTAGTTTTGAAAACCCTGTAAGTACGCTTGATGTTGCAAACGACATTGGTCCTGGTTTAGCTAAAGCGACCATTGCAGGTCGTGTTAATGGCGACCGTGTTGATGCATGTGATTTAATAAGTGAAGATTCTCGACTTGAAATCATCACCGCTAAAGACGATGACGGACTGGAAATAATTCGTCACTCGTGTGCTCATTTAATTGGTCATGCAGTTAAGCAACTTTTCCCAGATGCAAAAATGGCAATCGGTCCTACTATCGATAACGGCTTTTACTACGATATCGATATGGAACATTCATTATCACAAGATGATCTTGAAGCAATTGAAAAGCGTATGCTGCAACTTGCAAAAACCAACTACGACGTAGTGAAAAAAACAGTAAGCTGGCAAGAAGCACGCGATACATTTGAAGCGCGTGGCGAAACATACAAAATAGAAATTTTGGACGAAAACATCGCTAAAGATGACCGTCCAGGGTTATATCACCACGAAGAATATGTAGACATGTGTCGTGGACCTCACGTTCCTAACATGAAATTTTGCCAAAACTTCAAAATAATGAAAGTGGCGGGTGCATATTGGCGTGGTGATTCAGAAAATAAAATGCTACAACGCATTTACGGCACAGCGTGGGGCGATAAAAAGCAACTTAAAGCGTATTTAAAACGCCTTGAAGAAGCTGAAAAACGCGATCACCGTCGTATTGGTAAAGCGCTTGATTTATGGCATTGGCAAGAAGAAGCGCCAGGCATGGTATTTTGGCACAACGATGGTTGGAGCATTTACCGCGAGCTTGAAGAATTTGTACGTGAAAAATTACGCGAATATGAGTACGAAGAAGTAAAAGGTCCAATGATGATGGACCGTTCACTTTGGGAAAAATCAGGTCACTGGGAAAAATATTCAGAAGCAATGTTTACCACTGAGTCTGAAAAACGTGAATACGCAATTAAACCAATGAACTGTCCTGGTCACGTGCAAATCTTTAACCAAGGTTTAAAATCGTACCGTGATTTACCACTTCGTATGGCTGAATTTGGTTGTTGTCATCGTAATGAACCATCAGGTGCACTACACGGTTTAATGCGTGTACGTGGCTTTACACAAGATGATGCTCACATTTTCTGTACTGAAGAGCAGATAATGGACGAAGTATCAGCGTGTATTAAGATGGTTTATGATACATATGAAACATTCGGATTTGAGAAGATTGTCGTTAAGCTATCTACTCGCCCAGAACAACGCATTGGTGAAGACCATATGTGGGATAAAGCAGAGCTTGCTTTAGCTGATGCACTTAAGCTAAACGATATTGAATTTGATTATCTTCCGGGCGAAGGCGCGTTTTACGGTCCGAAGATTGAATTTACTTTGTACGATTGTTTAGACAGAGCGTGGCAGTGTGGTACAGTGCAATTAGACTTTGCTTTACCGGGTCGTTTAGGTGCTACTTATGTAGCAGAAAATAACGAACGTCGTACCCCTGTAATGATACATCGTGCTATTTTAGGTTCTATTGAACGCTTTATTGGCATTTTAACTGAAGAGTACGCTGGATTATTCCCGACGTGGCTTGCACCAAAGCAAGTGGTAATTATGAATATTACCGATAAACAGGCTCCTTATGTTAAAGAAGTTGTACAAAAATTAAATAAACTTGGAATTAGAGCCGCTGCTGACTTGAGAAATGAGAAGATTGGCTTTAAAATCCGTGAGCATACACTGAAGCGTATTCCATACTTGCTTGTTGTTGGCGATAAAGAAGTTGAACAACAAGAAGTAGCAGTGCGTACTCGCACAGGTGAAGACCTTGGCAAATTTAATGTTGATGATTTTGTAGCTAAAATTAGCGAAGAAATTAAAAATCGACAGTAAAAACCGAGCGTGTAGGGCATTAACAAACAGCCAATTACACGCTTATATTATTGATATTCTTGGAGGAACGTACTATTAGAGGCGGCAAGAAAGGGCAACAAACAGCTCAAAAAAATCGTATTAACGAAGAAATTACAGCGCAAGAAGTTCGTTTAATTGACATTGAAGGCGAACAAGCTGGAATTCAGTCATTACAAGACGCGCAAACTATGGCCGATGCAGCGGGTGTTGATCTTGTTGAGATCAGTCCAAACGCTGAGCCGCCTGTTTGTAGAATCATGGATTACGGTAAGTTCATCTTTGAAAAAAGCAAAGAACTAAAAGAGCAGAAGAAGAAGCAAAAGCAAATCCAGATAAAAGAAATCAAATTCCGTCCAGGTACGGATGAAGGTGATTATCAGGTTAAGCTTCGCAACTTACGTAAGTTCTTAGAAGCTGGCGATAAAGCTAAGATTACTATCCGCTTCCGTGGTCGTGAAATGGCTCACCAAGAAATTGGTATAGAATTATTAAACCGTATCAAAACCGATTTAGAAGAGCTTGCTGTAGTTGAGTCTTTCCCAAATCGTGTTGAAGGCCGCCAAATGGTTATGATGATGGCGCCTGTTGCTAAAAAATAATTTTTAAGCGATAATACGCACCGAAATTAGCTCAGGTCTGCAAGCAATATGCGAATATTCACCTGAGTTAACCGGTTTTAAAGTAAGATTGCGGCATTTATGTTGGGTCTTCACCGGAACATGGCAGTAAGTCAGGCCTAAAAGTGGAGCTATAGCAATATATCTCACGCCTGCTTACTAATTTAAAAGCAATACAATTGGAGTTATTGCAATGGCTTATAAGCTAAAAAGTCACAGTGGCGCTGCTAAGCGTTTCAAAAAGACTGCTTCTGGCGGTTTCAAGCGTAAACAAGCGCATCTTCGTCATATTCTGACTAAGAAAACTTCTAAGCGTAAGTTACACCTACGTCCTAAGATGATGGTTCATAAAAATGACCATGGTCTAGTTTCACGTATGTTACCGTTCGCTTAATAGGGGTTTTTAGAAATGGCAAGAGTTAAACGCGGCGTTGTCGCACGTGCACGTCACAAAAAAGTTTTAAAACAAGCAAAAGGTTACTACGGAGCACGTTCACGTGTTTACCGCGTAGCTTTCCAGGCTGTTACTAAAGCGGGTCAATACGCTTACCGTGACCGTCGTGCGAAGAAACGTACTTTCCGTCAATTATGGATTGCACGTATCAATGCTGCTTCACGTCAAAATGGTCTGTCTTACAGCCGTTTTATCAATGGTCTTAAAAAGACTTCTGTAGAAATCGATCGTAAGATCCTTGCAGATATCGCTGTTTACGACCAAGTTGCATTCGCAGCGCTTGTAGAAAAAGCAAAAGAAGGCCTAGCCGCTTAAGCTTTTTTGTATAAGTATTAAAGAGGAGCCTATGGCTCCTTTTTTTGTGCCTGCTATTTAGTAGTTTTATTTCAATTTCAATTACAAATACCTATCCGTAATAATATTTGCTCAAGTTGGGAGATTAAACCAACCTGCATAAATCTTTGAGTAATTTAACTAATTATACCAATCCGCAATAATACCTAATCAGTTTAAGGGATTAAATTTTACGTTAACTGCGTTAAAATATTTCTTATATAGAACAACTGTATAACGAAATTTTTGCCTAGCTCTAGCGTAATTTTCTTAATGTTATATAGACCCATATATGAGCAGATTGTTATTAAACCTAGCGTTAACGGCGCTAAAAATTCTGATTCAGTTCAACAATGAAGAAGAGTTTGAACCAGTTGTTTTTTTAAAACTTTATACCGATTGTTCGTTAGCGTAATAAAGCCTTAAATTTCAAACATAAGTGAGTCATATGCTATTGGCTGCTTTTTTTTGTTGAATCACCGCAGTTTCCTAATTATAAAAAATTTAGTTGATATAATTTATATAATTAAGGCGTTTGTTAGAGAATTTTATGTTTGCAAGTTTACTCGTTTTATCTGCAAGTGTGGCGTATGACGCACATTTACCTCCACTCATTGAGTGGCAGGGAAAAAGTGTAGAGCTTTTACAAAAACAGGGCCCATTAACAACCGATTTTGAGTTGTCTAACGGTGAGATATCGCCTAATTATGCAGATACTATGGCATTTGTTGATAGGCTCGTTGCAGCAAACCCTACTCAGTTTCAATCTCAAACTATTGGCTACAGTAACAGCAAACGTGCAATTAAGATGTTGATAGCGAGCGAGCAAGGTTTTTTTGAATCAGGACAAATGGCTAATAGCACTAAGCCGACTATTTTTATTCAAGCGGGAATACATTCTGGAGAGATAGACGGTAAAGATGCCATGTTTATGCTGCTCAGAGACATAGCCACGGGTAAGCGTCGTGACATTTTAAAAAAGGTAAACATATTATTTATTCCTATTTTAAATGTAGATGGACACGAACGTAGCAGTGCATTCAATCGTATCAATCAGCGAGGCCCTACAAAAATGGGCTTTAGAACAAATGCTAATAACCTTAATTTAAATCGTGATTTTACTAAATTAGATACCCCAGAAGTTAGAAGCGTTTTAAAGGTTATTAACGACTACAACCCAAATTTATACATTGATGTACACGTAACCGATGGCGCAGATTACCAGTACGATGTGACTTATGGTTACAATCCAGTATTTTCGAGCGAATCGCCTGCGGTATCTGATGCTTTAAATCAATTTTTTAAACCCCTAATAGATGAGACGCTAGCTAAACAAGGACATACGCCAGGGCCACTTGTTTTTGTTATGGATAAGCGAGATTTTAAAAAAGGGTTAGCGGGGTGGGTTGCTACGCCGCGTTTTTCAAATGGTTGGGGTGATTTAAAGTCATTACCGACTATTTTAGTAGAAAATCATTCATTAAAGCCATACAAACAACGTGTTTTAGGAACTTATGTATTTTTAGATGGTGCTATTAATGCACTATCTAAACATGGTCATGAGTTAGCTAATGCAGTTAAAAAAGAACAAGAATTTGTTCCTAAACAGTTAATAGTCAAGCGTGGCTATGCCAAGCAGGCTGATACGATTGCACAATTTAAAGGTATTGAATATTCATCAAGCATGAATGCGCTCTCGGGCCAAAATGAAGTTAAGTATTTAGGTAAAGCACATACATATACTGACTTACCTATTTATTGGCAAAAAGATGTACAGCATACAGTTGAAGTACCCAAAGCGTTCTTTATTCCGCCTGTATACATTGATATTATAGAAAAGTTGAAACTACACGGTGTCTCTATTAATAAGCTGGAAGGTGAAAATACACAGCCTTTAAAAGTAGCAAAGGTGGCAGACTATACGTTTGACAAAGCGCCATTTGAAGGTCGTTTTAGAGTATCAGCGAGTTTTGATTATATCCCTGCAATTAATGTTGATTTAGATGGTTGGTACCAAGTAACAACTCAACAAAAAGCAGGTGAGCTTGCAGTGCATTTATTACATCCTGAAGCGCCAGACTCATTTTTTGCTTGGGGGGAATTTAATACAATTTTTCAGCGAACAGAATACATGGAAAATTATGCGCTCATCCCATATGCTCGTCAAATGCTAAAAGATAATCCGAAACTTGCACTCGCGTTTGATAAAAAAATCAATGACGATAAGACGTTTGCTCAAGATGCGGACGCGCGTTTGAATTGGCTATATGAGCAAAGTCCGTTTTACGACCAAGCTTATTTAAAATATCCGATACTCATGTCGTTTGAAGAGAAGGTTGCTATACCGGATCAAAAGAATAAAGAAATATAATACGCCCTAGGGCGTGCAATACACAAATACTTGTAGGGCATAATAGGTGTGTTATGAAAATACTAGCTCATTTATAATTGGCTAGTATGGTTGACTTTTTACTTTGATGATTGAAATAACATATAAGTATAAAAGATAAAAATAAGCAGACTGTTTTTTAAAATAGCTGTATAATTTAACCAGTTTATTTGATAAATAAGAAATAAAATGTCTCTAAATCACGTAGATCGCCAAATTTTGGCACTTTTACAACAAGATGCCAGTTTATCAACAGCTGAAATTGCTGATAAAGTCGGCTTGTCACAATCACCTTGCTGGCGACGCATCGCTAAACTTGAGCAAGATGGATACATAAAAAGCAAAGTAGCTCTTTTAGATGAGAAAAAACTAGGCTTTGATATGCTTGTATATGCACATGTGCGGTTATCAAATCATGGTAAGAAAAACCTTGCTGAGTTTGAAAAGCTGATTATGAGCTACGACCAAGTGACTGAGTGTTACACTATGGCTGGAACAATGGACTTCATGCTACGTATTATTTCACAAGGCATTGAAGGCTATGAGCACTTTGTCCGTGATAATTTATTAAGCTTAGAATACGTACAAGAAGTACATTCTAATGTAACAATGACATGTGTAAAACGTAGTACTTCTCTTCCTTTATAAAAGCACTTTCTTTTTAAAGCTAAACTGCTTTAGTTTAGCTTAACCACACAATGACAATTGTTAACTGAGCGCTGATTTGATAGAATTTAGCGCTTTTTTTATACCCATTATACCATTTGAGGAACTCAATGTTTAACTTACTCAGTAGGGCGCCAAGCTCTGCTAAAAACGATATACTGTCTGGATTGACTGTGGCGTTAGCCTTAGTTCCAGAAGCTGTTGCGTTTGCCTTTGTAGCAAATGTAGAACCTTTAGTTGGTCTATATGCCGCGTTTATCGTTGGTTTAATTACGGCAATATTTGGTGGCCGTCCTGGTATGATTTCAGGTGCAACCGGTGCCTTAGCTGTTGTTATGGTAAGTTTAGTACTTGATCATGGTGTAGAGTACCTATTTGCTACCGTACTCCTAATGGGGATATTGCAAATACTAGCGGGGATATTTAAGCTCGGAAAGTTTATCCGTATGGTGCCTCATCCGGTAATGCTGGGTTTTGTAAATGGTTTAGCAATTGTTATATTTTTAGCCCAGCTAGGGCAATTTAAAGTGCCTGACGGTATGGGCGGGCAAGAGTGGATGACAGGCAGTCCATTGTTTATCATGCTGGGATTAGTGGCATTAACAATGGCAATAATTCACTTTTTACCAAAACTGACTACAGCGGTTCCTTCGTCATTAGTTGCCATAGTAACAGTGACAGGATTAGTGATTGGTTTTGATTTAGAAGCGCATACCGTGCTTGATTTCTTAAAAGGAATGACGGGCGACGAAGCGGCAACAATAGCCGGCGGTTTACCAGAATTTCATATTCCTATGGTGCCTTTTAACTTTGAAACACTGCAAATTATTTTTCCGTATGCACTTATTTTAGCTGCTATTGGTTTAATTGAATCGTTATTAACGCTTAGTTTAATTGACGAAATAACAGAAACACGCGGCCACAGCAACAAAGAATGTATAGGTCAAGGCGCTGCAAATATTACCTGTGGTATGTTTGGTGCAATGGGGGGCTGTGCAATGATTGGCCAGTCTATGATAAATATAAATTCAGGTGGGCGCTCTCGTTTATCAGGGATAAGTGCTGCGCTTATGTTACTTGGTTTTATTATTTTTGCCTCAAGCCTAATTGAAATGATCCCATTAGCTGCACTTGTTGGTGTAATGTTTATGGTTGTACTGGGTACATTTGAATGGGCAAGCTTTAAAATGATGAAGCGTGTACCATTATCGGATGCGTTTGTAATTGTGCTTGTATCAGGTGTCACGGTTATTACCGATTTAGCAATTGCGGTGTGTGTAGGTGTTATCGTCTCAGCACTTGTATTTGCTTGGCAACATGCTAAACAAATATATACAACTAACTACATTGATGAAGAAGGCGCTAAAGTCTACGAGCTACATGGTCCGTTATTCTTTGGTTCGGTTAAAAACTTTTCTGAGTTGTTTGACGTAAAAAATGATCCTAAAAATGTGATTGTTGAATTTAAACATAGCCGAGTATCGGATCACAGTGCAATAGAAGCAATTGATACGCTTGCTGAAAAATATACAAAAGCCGGTAAACAACTTCACTTGCGTCACTTAAGTAAAGACTGTACTCAGTTATTACATAAAGCTCGCGATTTGGTTGAAGTGAATGTGATTGAAGATCCAACTTATAAAGTTGCTTCAGACAAGCTTGCATAGTTACTTATTCAATAAATAGCATTAAAAAAGCGAAAGGTTACGGCCTTTCGCTTTTTTATTATCAGCGGTGCTGAACTTTGCGTTAAGGCTCTTAAAAACTAAGACAGTTGGCAGTGCTAAACATTCTTATAAATCGATATAATGTGTAAATATAATTATTATTAAAAGTTAATTTTACGCTGTTTTTTATTATCAAAATAAGAAAATATCAGGCCAAGCGAAAAGTTGATTTTATATAATTAGGCTTTAACACTGTGGAGTAAAAGTAAATTTTGAACTGGCAATCGTTAGTTGATAACCGACAACGCTTTTTTTGGCTTTTGCAAATTGCAGGCTGGATTGGTTATGCACTGGTAAATTACATCGGCTCTAAAGTATTTGAAATGCGTGATATTTACGTGTTTGTTATTTTACTCAATGCTTATGCCGGCTGTTTAATGACAGTGCCACTTCGTTATATCTATCGCACAATATGGAACGCCTCCCCTTGGGTGCTTATATTGGTGGTATTTGGTGCCTCTTACATAACCGGTACTTTGTGGGCGGTGATTCAAAAGTTCAATCTATGGGAAATTTACCGACACGGATATAGACCTGAAGAGTGGTTTTATTACTTACAACAGGGTTTAGATTCAGTTTATATTATACTGTGTTGGAGTGGTTTATACTTTGGCGTTAAGTATTATCAATTGCTACAAGGTGAACGGCAAAAGGCGTTAAAAGCGACAACCATGGCACATGAAGCGCAATTGAAAATGCTAAGATATCAACTAAATCCTCATTTTTTGTTTAACACACTTAACGCAATTTCTACATTGATTTTGGTGAAAGAAAATAAAGATGCTAATTTAATGGTCTCTAAACTTAGTGACTTTTTGCGTTATACATTGAATACTGATCCGATTAAAAAAGTTCCGTTAGAGCAAGAGCTTCATGCGCTTATGTTATACCTTGAAATTGAACGTGTGCGATTTGACGAACGATTAAAAGTAAACGTTGAAGTAAGCGAAGAAGCTAAGCAAGCATTATTACCGAGCTTAATTTTGCAACCTATTATAGAAAATTCAATTAAGTACGCTATTGCACACTTAACAGAAGGTGGTGTGATTGATATTAAAGCGCAAGTGTTTGCTAATGAGTTACTGTTAGAGGTTGGCGATAATGGTCCTGGAACAGAAATAAAAGATGGTCAACTCGTCAATGCCCAAGGGGTTGGTGTCGCAAACACAAAAGATAGATTAAAAACGCTCTACGAAAATAATTATTCGTTTGTATTATCACATAATACGCCAAGTGGATTAAAAGTTAATCTGCGAGTACCGTTTGAGAAGGCTGTGAAGAAATGATAAAAATAAAAACACTTATTGTTGATGACGAACCATTAGCACGTAAAGGTTTAGATGTAAGGCTTGCAGAATTTACAGACATTGAAGTAATTAAATTATGTAGCTCTGGTGCTGATGCAATTGAAACATGTAAAAACGAAAAAATAGATTTGGTATTTTTAGATATTCAAATGCCAGGCATGAATGGGTTTGAAGTCGCACGAGCACTTAGCGAAAGTACGAAAGTATTACCTGCGATTGTGTTTGTAACTGCATTTGACCAATTTGCAGTGAAAGCGTTTGAGATTCATGCATTAGATTACATTTTAAAACCCGTTGACGATAACAGACTAAAACAGGCGGTAGAGAAAGTGCATACCTATTTAAAAACGCAGCAAGACAACGCCCATAAGAAAAAACTAGCGAGTTTTGTAGCCGGTATTACAGGTAATAATTGCGAAGAAATACTTAAGAAGTTAGCCACTGGCGATACATTGACAGACAGACGCTACCCAGAGTCGTTAGCCGTAAAAGAGCAGGGGGAAATTATTCGCGTTCCGGCAGCAACAATCCAATGGGTAGATGCAGCTGGCGATTATATGTGCCTACATTGCCAAGATGGACAAACACATATTTTACGTAAAACAATGAAAGAGCTAGAGCAAGAGCTAGATCCTCATTTGTTTGTCCGCGTTCACCGAAGTGCCATTGTTAACACAAAACAAATTAGTAAATTGGTTACACAAGTTAGTGGTGAGTACTTGTTGGTGCTTGAAAATGGACAAGAACTAAAAGTAAGCAGAAGCTACCGAGATAAAGTAAAAGCGGCATTAGCAAGTTAAAGCCAACGTTTTTATTACAGGCACAAAAAATGCGAGCTAAGCTCGCATTTTTTATATTTAGTAATTATACAACAGTTACGATTTTCATTGTGTTAGTTGCGCCCACGGTTTCCATTGAGTCACCGTGAGTAATGATCACTGTATCGCCAGATTCTAAAGAGCCTTGAGCAACTAAAGTATCAAGTGCTGCTTTTACCATACCGTCTTTTTCAGTTTTTGTAGAATCAAAAAATACTGGGTAAACACCACGATAAAGTGCCGTTTGACCTAACGTACTTGCATGACGTGAAAGCGAGTAGATTGGTAAACCAGAGCTAATACGCGACATCAGTTTAGCCGTACTGCCAGATTCAGTTAGTGTGATGATTGCTTTAACAGAATCTAAATGGTTTGCTGCATACATAGCAGAAAGGGCAATTGATTCAGCATTATTAGAAAAGCGACTATCTAAACGATGTTTAGAAACGTGTGTTTCTTTTTGAGATTCAGCACCTAAACAAACACGTGCCATTGTAGCAACTGTTTCTTCAGGGTAATCACCAGCCGCTGTTTCAGCAGAAAGCATTACAGCATCTGTTCCATCAAGAACAGCATTTGCAACATCCATAACTTCTGCACGAGTGGGCATCGGGTTATCGATCATCGATTCCATCATTTGCGTTGCTGTTACTACAGTACGGTTTAATGAACGAGCACGACGAATAATTAGTTTTTGCTTGCCCATTAGTGCAGCATCACCAATTTCAACACCCAAATCACCACGAGCAACCATTACAGCGTCAGACGCTAAGATAATGTCATCAACCGCTTCTTGTGTTTCAACGGCTTCAGCACGTTCAATTTTTGCAAGTAGTTGTGCTTTTGAACCAGCAGCTTCAGCAAGTGAGCGTACGTAGCGCATATCATCGCCACTACGAGGGAATGAAACTGCAATATAATCTACGTCAATTTCAGCTGCCGTGATTAAATCTTCTTTGTCTTTTTCAGTAAATGCTGGAGCAGTTAAGCCACCACCTAAACGGTTAATACCTTTATTGTTAGATAAAACACCGCCAACAGTTACAGTACAATGTACTAAGTGCCCAGCTACTTCATCAACACTTAGTTGGATAAGGCCGTCATTTAGTAGGAGTAAGTCGTTAGGGCTAACATCGTTAGGTAATTCTTTATAATCAATACCTACAGAGTTAACATCGCCTTCGCCTTTTTCCATTTTTGCATCAAGAGTGAACTTTGCACCCACAGCAAGCGTTACTTTACCTTCTTTAAAAGTAGAAACGCGGATTTTAGGGCCTTGAAGGTCAGCAAGGATGGCAATATGCTTGCCTAATTTTTTTGCAATATCGCGTACAGCTTGCGCACGGTCTTTATGATCTTGTGCAATACCATGTGAGAAGTTTAAACGTACAACGTTGGCGCCGGCGCGAATAATTTTTTCTAAATTGTTATCTCTATCGGTAGCAGGCCCAAGGGTAGCGACTATTTTTGTGCGTCTTAGCATCAAATTCTCCTGTGTGCTTAAGATGTAAGCGGGTTAACGGTTGTTTTGTTATTTAAAATACAAATACAAAAAGGTAAAAATATTTTTAGTTATGGACAATGTTTGTATTATTGCCACTATTTTATACAAAACTATTGTGTCATCATTATGACACCGGTGTCAGAATGCGTCAATGTTCTTAAATTTTAAATAGCATTGCTTTTTGTCACCCTGAGAGCACTGATGTTTGATATAATCGCGTAGCTTATTTATCTATATTAAAAAAGCATGTTGTATTAGTTATGTGATTAGTCTTTTATGACTGTATCAGTATAATGCACACGGTATTATTTACATTCACTAACCAAATAGTTGTTACCGAGGAGGACACTAAATGCAAGTTGCATTAGTCGGGTTAGGCGTTATGGGGAAAAATCTTGCTTTAAACTTGATTGAAAAAGGGATTACGCTAGTCGCTTATGACAAAAATCCGCATGCGGGTGAAGAGTTATTAAGTTGTGCTAAATCGCAAGGTATGGCCGATAGACTGCATATTGTTTCTGATTTAAGAGACATGGTAAAGCGTTTAGAAGTACCTCGTTCAATCTTACTGCTTGTTCCTGCTGGTGAGCTAGTTGATACAGTTTGTAATGAACTGGTGGATGCGGGCGTTGATTGCAATGACATGATTGTTGATTGTGGTAACAGTAATTATAAAGACGGTATAACGCGTAAACTTAAGTACCAAAATAAATTTGAATTTGCCACTATGGGTATTTCTGGTGGTGCAGAAGGCGCTCGTCATGGCCCTGCAATGATGGCAAGTGGTTCTGAGGGTGGTTGGGAACGTATTGAACCTTGGTTTGAAAAAGTAGCTGCAAGCTATAATGGCGACTCATGCTTTGCGCGTGTAGGCCAGTCTGCGAGTGGTCATTTTGTAAAAATGGTTCACAACGGTATTGAATATGCACTGATGCAATTAATCGCTGAAGTGTACCAATTGCTTCGTTTAGGCACAGGCCGTTCACCCAAAGAAGTGGCTGCTATTTTTGATGATTGGTCAAAAGGTCAATTAAATAGTTACCTGCTTTCGATTTCTAGCCATATCTTATCCCTTGAAAATCAAAAAAATGTTCCGCTTGCGGACTTAATTGATAATAAAGTTGGCGCCAAAGGGACCGGTCTCTGGACTGCGCAAAATGCACTCGAACTTGGTATTGCTGTCCCTTCACTTGTTGCTGCTGTGCAAGCTCGCCATTTAACCAATGCATGCGATACAACTGCCGCACAAGAGATGACATATGCAACTAAATCAACCAACAACGTTGATATTGATTTAGAAGAGCTAAAAGATGCATTTACGCTTGCAAGCTTATTGGCTTATCGCCAAGGTTTAGCGCTTATAAAGGGTGCATCGCGTACACATCAATGGAAAGTTGATTTATCTAAAACATTACAAACTTGGCGCGCAGGTTGTATTATTCGCGCCGATTATTTAGATAGCGTAGCGCAAGGCGTTGAATTTATTGATTCTCTTGATAAAGAAGCTGCGGCACTTCGTAAGGTAACAGGCCAAGCAATTATGTCTGGCTTAGCGTTTCCAGTGCTTAGCTCATCGCAAACTTATTTAGCGACGTTAACTACACCAAGTAATGGGCATTTAGTACAAGCCCAGCGTGATTACTTTGGTGAACACGGTATTAAAACCCACAGTGGTGAAATGTGCCATTTAACAGATTTAGTAGAGATAGACGCTAAAGTTAGATAATAAGCAATTGTTTAAAAGTTTAAAGGCACGCTTATTAGCGTGCCTTTTTGTTTTTAGTTGTGCGTTATTATCTGCTTAATTCACCACGTAAATTGTCTTGCATTAAATGGCGAATAGTCTCAATTTCAAGCTTTTGACTAAATAAGTAATGCAACTTAGTTAAACAGGCTTCTAACGTCATATCATATCCACTAATAACACCAATATTTAATAATGCGTTACCTGTTGCATACCCCCCCATGTTTACATGACCTTTTAAACATTGGGTTAAATTAACGATGACCATTCCGCGCTTACTTGCTTCACTTAGCACCGATAAAAATTCTGGATCTTGAGGTGCATTACCCACTCCAAAACTAAGTAAGACCAAGGCTTTAATATTGTCGTTTACTAAGCTTTTAACTACGTCTCGGCTAATACCTGGGTATAAATATAGCACCCCGATAGGTTGAGGCGTTATAGGCGTTACTTGCAGCTCGTTTTCAACGTAAGGGCTAAGCTGACCTTTAATAAGTTGAATACTAATACCAGATAGCGCTAAAGGTTCAAGGTTAGGCGATGCAAATGCATTAAAACCGTCAGCATGGGCTTTTGTTGCTCTATTTCCTCTAAATAGCTGGTTATTGAAAAACAAGCTTACTTCAGCAATCGGATAGTTTGCGGCTAAATACATTGCGTTAAGCAAGTTGACTTGTCCGTCTGAGCGCAATTGTGAAAGCGGAATTTGCGAGCCGGTTACAATCACAGGCTTAGTCAGATTTTCAAACATGAACGAAAGTGCAGAGGCGGTGTACGCCATTGTGTCAGTGCCGTGCAGAACAACAAAACCATCGTATTGTTGATACTTACTTTTAATATCATCAGCAATAAGTTGCCAATGAGCAGGCGACATATCAGACGAATCAATAAGAGGACAGTATTCGTGAATATCAAATAAAGGCATTTCATCACGATTAAATTCAGCGTTGTTGACCACTGTCTCAGTTAAAAAGCCTTCGGCCGGAATGTAACCACGGCTCGATTTTTTCATCCCTATAGTACCGCCAGTGTAAGCGATATAAATGCGTTTGCGTTTCATAAAAAAAGCCCAGTAAAAAAACTGGGCTTAGTATAACGTTAAGCAGCTTCAAATACAGCTGATTAGACGAAGCGATGCACTTTTATTGTGCAACGTCACACACTAGACAGCGTGCATATACACCTTGTGGATCGTTGTAATCTTTAAGGTTTTCAACTTCAGTACTTAATTGGTTAATAACGCTTTGCAAGTTAGCTTGCGTAGCGAGCACTGATGTTTTTTGTGATTGTAGGCCTAACATTGATTTAATCGACGCATTTCCAAAGATATCTTGCATCATTTTTTCTTGCGGGCTTAAATCATGCGTCATTGTTTTAACTTCGTAGTGATTTAGTTTTGCAAGAGCAGCTGCAGCATCAATTGCATCTTGTTTATTACCAAGCTTATCTACCAAGCCTAACTCTAGAGCTTGCGAAGCAATCCATACGCGCCCTTGTGCTATTTTATCAACTTGCTCTGGGGTCATATTACGTGCTTCGGCCACAACATTTAAAAAGCGACCGTATGCTTCTTCAACACTCATTTGAATTATTTGACCCATTTTTTCGTTTAGTGGGCGAGTGATAGAAAAACCTGCCATTTCAGTTGTTGCAACACCATCTGAATAAACACCAATTTTAGACAAGGTTTTTTCAAATGTCATAAACGTACCAAACACACCAATAGAACCTGTTATTGTACTCGGCGCTGCCCAAATTTCGTTTGCTGCAGAGGCAATCCAATAACCGCCCGATGCTGCTACAGAACTCATTGAAGCAATAACCGGTTTACCCGCTGCCTTTAGTGCGAGCACTTCAGCACGAATAACTTCAGAGGCGAACATGCTACCACCACCAGAGTCGATACGAAGTACAACTGCTTTAACTTTATCATCAAGGCGTGCTTTACGAAGAAGGGCTGCAGTAGAGTCGCCACCAATTTCGCCAGCTTTACGTTCACCGTCAACAATTGTGCCCTTTGCAACAACAACGGCTACTTTTTCAGTTAGTGGATTATCAAATGCAATAGGTGGTTTAACTAAGCTTAAGTATTCACGAAATGATACTTGCTTAAATGTTTTACCATCTTCTTGTGTGCCAACTAAGTCGATAAGTTGTTGGCGGATCTGTTGACTTGTTTTTAACGAATCAACCCATTGATGATCTAGTGCATATTTACCAGCGTCACCATTTGCGGCTTGCATTTTTGCTAAATACACATCCATTGTTTCGTCAAAGTTTGATTCATCAAAAGGGCGTACTGCAGCAACATCTTGTTTGTATTCGCTCCAAAGAGCGCCTAACCAAACACGGTTAGCTTCTTTCGCTGCATCAGACATGTCATTACGGATAAAAGGTTCTACTGCCGACTTGAAAGTACCAACACGGAAAATATGCTGCGTTACTTCAAGTTTTTCAAGTGCATCTTTGAAGTAAAGTGGGTACATGCCATACCCCTCAATTGCAACGCTACCGTAAGGGTGCATAGCAATTTCATCAGCATGCGATGCTATATAGTATTGCGCTTGCGTGTAGTAATAGCCTGATGCTATAACTTTTTTACCTGTTTCTTTAAAGCGGTCAATGGCACTTGAAATTTGCTTAAGCTTATTCAAATGTGCTTTAGGCATTTCTTGTAAATCAAGAAGTAACACAGTAATGCGTTCATCTTTAGCCGCTTCATTAATTACTTCAACGATATCATCTAGTAAAATTTCACTTGGTACTTCTGAACCTGATGTCACATCGCTGATAGCTGCTTCAATTGGATCAATGTATGTTTTTTCTTCTACGATAGGACCATTAAGATTTAATCTTAGGACAGAACCATCTTCAATAATTATCTTATCGTCATCGCTTGATATACCCGCAATAAAAACAATTACAAGTAATAAAAACAAAATGTTAAGTACTAATCGACGAGAAAAGTTAATCCCAGCCCAAATACCTTTAAATATTTTTGCTATCAAAATAGCTCCTTAATTTGGTACAGCTAATACGTTTATTCCATCTTATCCTAGAATAAAAAAAAATTTAACTGCTAAATCGTAACGAAGTGTTTATGAATGTGTTTAAGTGCCCATAAATACAGTATTTTTGAAGTATTTAATAATTTTTTTGCATCAAATTAATGCGCATTAAAAATTAGTTAATTATGTTAAGAGGTTCACAATTAAATGCAGTCAAATATTGCTTATTACTTGCCATTGAAGCAGAATTAGCTAATGTGTACAGGTTAGACCAGTTAACGGGGCAGAGGATGTTAGAACAACAACTACAATTAAAACACACACAATTACGTAACCGCTTAGTGATGGGCTCAATGCATACGGGCTTAGAAGAAGGCTGGCATAACCGAAAACGCCTACGTGCTTTTTATGAAGCACGTGCCAAGGGCGGTACCGCAATGTTAATTACGGGCGGGTACAGCCCTAATTTACGCGGTAAATTGACACCTATTTCTTCCTCATTTAATAGTTATTATGACGTATTTAAGCATCGCGCATATACAGATGCTGTGCATAAACATGGCGGGAAAATTTGCCTGCAACTATTACATGCTGGACGCTATGCATATCATCCATTCAATCAAGCGCCAAGTGCCATACAAGCACCTATTAATCCTTATAAACCTAAAGCTATGTCATTAGGGTCTATTAAAAAAACAATTAAAGACTTTGCGCACTCTGCCTATATGGCTGAAAAAGCAGGGTACGATGGCGTAGAAGTGATGGGTTCTGAGGGTTATTTAATTAATGAATTTATGGCGCCTCATACTAATAAACGCGAAGATGAGTTTGGTGGTAACCTAGAAAACAGAATGCGACTTGCGCTTGAAATAGTTAAAGCAGTGAGAGCAAAAGTATCTGAAAAGTTTTTAATCATTTTTAGATTATCAGTAATAGATTTAATCCCAAATGGCTCAACACCCGATGAAGTGACAATTCAAGCTATTGAACTTGAAAAAGCGGGCGTTGATATTTTTAATACAGGCATTGGCTGGCACGAAGCGCGTGTACCGACTATTGCGAGTATGGTGCCACCTGGTGCATTTAAAGAAGCTTCAAAACGCTTAAAAGATGTAGTTAGTGTCCCAGTAATTGCTGTTAACCGAATTAATACACCTGAAATTGCTAATGATATTTTAACTGCCGGGGAAGCAGACTTAATTTCAATGGCTCGTCCGTTATTGGCTGACCCTGAATTTTTTAATAAGTATGTAAATAAGCAATCTAAGCAAATCAATATCTGTATTGGGTGTAATCAAGGTTGTTTAGATCACGTGTTTAAGAATAAACGTGCTACCTGTTTAGTTAATCCACAAGCTGCATTTGAGCTAGATTACCCATTAGAGCAAGCGACTAAAGCTAAAAATGTATTGGTAGTGGGGGCCGGTCCTGCTGGTTTATCGGCAAGTTGCTATTTAGCGCAAAAAGGCCATCACGTCACGTTAATTGATCAAAAAGAGCAGATGGGTGGCCAATTTAATTTAGCTATGCAAATACCCGGTAAAGAAGACTTTAACCACACTTTAAATTATTACACTAATGAGTTAGCACGTTTAAATGTGAGTGTTGAATTGGGTAAAGCTTATAATGACAGTATGCTTGAAAGCTATGATGATATTGTTTTCGCTACAGGTGTAAGACCACGTGAAGCAACGATTAAGTGTAATGATGGTAAACGTGTTTTTGCCTACGACGAAGTTATTCGTGGCGAAGTAGAGCTGGGTAAATCAATTGCAATTTTAGGCGCAGGTGGCATAGGTTTTGATATGGTCGCATTTTTAAGTGAGCACAAATCACAAACTATTAGCGATTTTAAAACGCAATGGGGCATTGAATGTGAGCCACAACCACATAAAGATGAACGCCAATTATACATGTTAAAGCGAAGTGCAGGGCGCTTTGGTAGTGAGTTAGGCAAAACAACAGGCTGGATACATCGCCAAGTCGCAAAACAACATGGTGTTAAGCAAATTGCTGATTGCCAATATAACAGTTTTGATAAAAATGGTTTATCCATAACTGTTGCAGGTGAGACACAAACCTTACCAGTTGATACTGTTATTGCCTGTATCGGGCAGGTATCAAATAATGAAGTGCTCAAAAATCAACTTGATAATGCTAAAGTACATGTCATAGGCGGTGCTAAACTCGCTTCAGCAATTGACGCTAAGCGCGCGATATTTGAAGCATTGCAAATTGCCCGCAGTATTTAACGAACATAATGCTATATTTGTGCAGTGAAATACTTTTTGTTTTAGTGCGGTCTTGGTTGTTTATAGTCTATAACTAAATAAACAATGAACGAACAGGACACACATGAAAAATAAAATAATTGGTATTTACGATACAATTTTGGGTAAATTATCATTTTTAGATGGTTTACCCGCTTTACTATTTCGTTTGATTTTAGCGCCAGTAATGATTATTGCAGGTTACAATAAACTTGCGATAAGCGGTGAAACCGAAAGTTTTTTTGATAACTTTTTAGCCTCTCCCGACGTTGTTCAATGGTTTGGCAATAGTGAATGGGGATTAGGATTACCTTTTCCCGATTTACTTGCTTTTTTAGCGGGGTGGAGTGAGTTCTTAGGCGGCTGGTTTTTACTGCTTGGTTTGCTCACTCGCTTAGTTAGCATTCCGCTGATGTTCACGATGGTTGTAGCGGCAACATCAGTGCATTGGCATAATGGTTGGTTTGCAATAGCACCTACAAACCCTGATACCAGTGCAGCACAAGTACTTGATTGGCTATCTGTTCCAGGTGCCAAAGAAAGCCTCGATAACTCTTTAGAAGTACAAAACCGAATCGGGATAATTCGTGGATTAGTCGAAGAACATGGTTCTTCCGATTACTTATACGAAAAAGGTAAACCATCGATTTTAAACAATGGCATTGAGTTTTCAGCAATCTACTTTGCTATGCTATTTAGCTTATTTTTTATGGGCGGCGGACGTTTTGTCAGTATTGATTATTGGCTAAAGCGAGTTGCTCTAAAAGAATAACGACTTAACATGTATTACTAACGGCTACTTAAATTATTATTTATGTAGCCGTTTTGCGTTTTAGACTTTCAATATTTATTTTTTCAGCATTAAAATGCTACCCTAACGTTTTTAATTTTAAGGAAATAGCTGTGAACGCAATCGAGCTTCTACTTACCCGTCAATCTGATCCAAAATTAACTGATCCCGCGCCAAATGAGGAGCAACTTGCAATTATTCAGCAAGCAGCATTACGTGTTCCTGATCATGGTTGTATAGCCCCTTGGCAGTTTATTATTGCCCAGGGTGATGCGCGCCATAAATTAGGCGAAATTTATCATCAAAGTGCAGTGACAGAGCTACAAGAAGAAAAAGTAATTAATCGTGCTAAAGAGCTTCCATTTCGTGCACCTATGATTATTATTGCGATTGCAAAATACCAAGAACACCCAAAAGTCCCTCGAATAGAGCAAATACAAAGTGCAGGATGCAGTGTATTGGCAATGCAACAAGCCGCATTTGCACAAGGTTTAGGTGGCGTTTGGCGTACGGGGTATTTTGCACAAAGTCAGGCTGTTAAAAAGGCACTTAATTTGCAAGAACACGATGAAATAGTGGGCTATTTATATATAGGTACGCCGACTGTAGATTGCAAAAAATCGGCTCGCCATAAACCTGAAAATTATTTTAGTTATTTGTAAAATAGTATGAACTTTTCCTAATTCTAATAGTCTTAAATCATTAATGTTGTATATTGCTTAGAGAAAAAATTAATGGTTCGGCTGTGAGAAGTGCTTGGAAGCATAAAGTATAATAATTCTTCTTCAGTTTGTTTTTTAATCGGTTGTTTTTTGATAATGTATGGAAAGTCTTAATAAAAATAACGATAAAGAAGACGAAAACGATGGGTAATTTATTTTTACGTGAAAAAGAAAACTGGTTAGCATGGTCAATCTGGGGTGTTTTGGGAGCTCTTGTCACACTCTATGTTGCTATGAGTACTAATATAGCGCATTTTGCGGCAGGTTCGGCTATTGGTGTATTAGTAATATTAACTTGGTGGATGCAACAATCTAAACGATTTGATTTTGGTCGGGCATTTAAAATATGTTGCTATGTATTAATGTTAAGTCTACTACCCACCCTTATCCTTGTTGTGATACCCAGTGGTGATTTAAATCAATTTGATATGATTTTTCAAAGCATAACGCTATTTGCACTGAGTTTGTTAGCATGTTTGATTTGTTCGTTTATTGCACGAAGACCAAAGCAGTATTACTAACAAGTAGATTATTAATAAATATATTTAATTTTTTACTCACTAGAGTGTATTAGTTCTTTACAAGCAATGCATTTCACTCTATTATCCGCGCCGTACGGAGAGATGGCAGAGTGGTCGAATGCACCGGTCTTGAAAACCGGCATGGGTTTATAGCCCATCTAGGGTTCAAATCCCTATCTCTCCACCATTATTTAAAAAACCGCCTTATTGGCGGTTTTTTGCTATGTGGAACTAAAAATGACAAAACAAATTCAATCAATCCCACAATTACTAATTAAACATACTTTACTATGGACGGTATTTGGTTACTGCTATCAAAGTGCTATTAGCTTATTAGTAAAAATGGCTATAGACGCTCAACCAGAATACCCATTAATTACCGCTTTAATTTATGGTGTTGGTTTTAATGTTTTAGCTGCCCATCTTATTACTAAATACGATAAGCATTGGCCAGTTATTGGCTCTGTTTTTATCGGTTGTATAGGGCTGCTTGTCGTGCCATTTTTACTGCTTGGCGAATCAGAATTACTAACAATGCCTCTACTTGTTGGAATTTTATTCAGTTTGCCGCTTTGCAGTTATATTGTTGGCCTAATTAAGCTAAAACTCAGCAAAAACTAGCCCCAAACGCGGTTTATTTTGTGATAGCATAGTCGCGTCTTTTAACTAACAAAACGTGAAAAACACATTATGTCAGATAATTTTACTACAGATGCTGAAAAAGCAAGTTACGGTATTGGCTTACAAATGGGTGAGCAACTTAAGTCTAATCCTTTTGAAGGCTTAAACCTAAATTCAGTATTTGAAGGCATGAAAGATGCGTACGCTGGTAGCGCATTTCAAGTTGAGATCCCTGAGATCCAAGCTGCATTTGAAAAAATCAACGAAGAGATTCAAGCTCGTCGTGAAGAAGAGTCTAAAGTACTTTCTGCAGAAGGTATTTCATTCTTAGAAGAAAACGCAAAACGTCCTGAAATCACAGTAACTGAGTCTGGTCTTCAATACGAAGTACTAGCAACTGGCGAAGGCGAAAAGCCAACAGCTGAGTCTACAGTACGTGTTGATTACCACGGTACACTTATTAACGGTACTGTGTTTGATAGCTCATACGAGCGCGGTGAACCAGCTGAATTTCCAGTTGGTGGCGTGATCAAAGGCTGGACTGAAGCATTACAAATGATGCCTGTAGGTACTAAATGGCGTATCTACGTTCCTCATGAGCTTGCTTATGGTGAACGTGGCGCAGGTGCTGCAATCGCACCTTTCTCAATGCTTGTATTTGACGTTGAACTACACGAAATCATTTCTTAATTTAAATAAATTTTAAAATTAAGAGTTTAAAAAGCCGTATTCGATCTGAATACGGCTTTTTTGTATCTGTAATCTAAGCTTTTATACCAATTCGATTAATTAAGTGGTCTATTTTGCGCTAAGAAAATTGTGTCCATAACAAGGCAAAAATTTCTTTAATTAATTGTTATCACTAATTGCTCCTGCATTGCTCTACCTCCTACATCCATGCAGTCGTATATCAGAATTTTTAACACAGTTAGAGTAAGATTTAATCCCTTAAATTGATTAACTATTATTACGGATATGTATTCTAACAATAAAAAAACCGCATTAATAAAATGCGGTTTATAAATATATAAGCTAAAACGATTTTTGATTATTAAAAATAACCACGAACACCAAAGCGAAAGTTTCTGCCTGGAAGTGGGGCGGTATCTTTAATAAAAGAGGTATGCACAAAGCCTAACTCGTCAGTAATATTATCTACATTTAGATAAAGTTGTGCATCTATTGCGCCGAATCCTAATTGGTAGTTAGCCTGTGCATCGAATAATGTATAACCATCTGTTTTAGTTTCAAAGGCCGTTATATCACTTTGATCAAAGTAATGCGTGCCAGTAAGTGTCAACTGTAAATCACCTAAAGTGTATTGCAGTTCAGAACCTAACTTATTAGCTGGAATACGCGGTAAATTACCTTCATCGTCTTTTAATTTAGCGCGAGTCGAGTCGCCAAATACTTTTACCATAGCGCTTGGTGTTATTTGGTAATGTGCATCAAACTCAATTCCATAAAGCTCAGCGTCTTTACTTGTGAACTGATAAACGGCAACGGCATCGTCATGGGCACCAATAGCTGATTCTAAACCATCCTCTTCGTCAAATACTAATCCTGTATTTTCTTGAAAGTAAAAGTTTTTAATATCGTTATAGAAAAAGTTAACGGTATAACCAAAATCGCCACTAAAACGTCTAAAACTTAAATCTAAGTTTGTTGAGGTTTCTTGTTTAATATTTTCTGGTTCGAAATGTGCTTCATTACCTTCAATGTTATACCCAAGACCTAGCTCATACGTACCAGTGGCAATGTGTAAGCCATTGGATAATAATTCAGCAGAGAGTGGTGCACGTTCTGAATGAGAAATACTCGTCGCAATACTATGGCCTGGTTTATATTGCCAAATAGCGCCAGCAGATACACTTACATTAGTAAAACTTTTGCTGTAACCGATTGTTTCTTCATCGTTATGGTCATCTTCAACTTCGTCGTGATCATGGCCGTGTTCAACTTCTGAAATTTGGCTTTTTATTTTATAATCTTCAACACGTGCGCCCAGCTCTACTGTCACATCACCAAATTCACGTTCTTCTAATAAATACACAGCGTTAGTTGTTGTTACGCTCGCTGGTGTAAATGCTTCTTCACCAATAGCATCGTAATCAGAATCACTGTAATGATAACCAACCATACCGTGCCAATCAGCAAATTTATGCTCTACATTTAAACGTGCTTCTGTCGTTTTATTTGTAAAGGTTGTACCAATTGCACCGTCTTCAATTTCGCTATGCGAATAATCAGTGTAGCCAACACGTAATTTGATTGTTTCAATCCAGTTATTATGCAGTGCGTAACTTACAAGTCCTTGCCAGCGGTCTTGCTCTAAATGAGCATAAACTGGGTCTTCAGCCGTTTCATCTTCATGCTCAGCATGCTCTTCTTCAGTTTCGTCTTCGTGATCATGTTCGTGATGATGTTCATGCCCCGGAATACCGTAATCAGTTTCTATATTGCCATATGAAAAACCAACCGTTAAGTGCTCCCCAACATAGCTAGTACCAAAGTTAACTGTTTCACTATCGATAAAGGTATTTTCTACTGAGTTTTCAATTTCTACATCGCCATCTTCATCAGAGATAGTAAAAGTAGGTGTTTGATAATCATCACCTGTACGTTTTGTACCATCAAAATGAAAATTAAAATTGTTATAACCGCTTTCTAATTTTGCAGCATATGTATTAGCGTTTGATACAGTGTCGTGACTGTATTCTGCCGCGCCCGTTAGTTCATCAATGTTACTAGTAGGAATGCGGTTATCTACTACATTTACTACACCACCAATCGCACCCGAGCCATAAAGTAGGGTACTTGGGCCGCGTAATACTTCTATCTGCTCTGCGGCTAAACTATCGCTTGATGTTGCGTGGTCTGGACCAATACGCGACGCATCACTGCTATCTAAACCATTTTGCATGATTTTAACGCGAGGGCCACCTAAGCCACGAATAATAGGGCTTGAAGAAACAGGGCCAAAGTAGCTGGCGTTAACACCTGGCAAACCCTTTAGCGTTTCACCAAGTGTAGGTTTAGATTTATTTCTAAGCTCATCACCAGATAAAACACTCACTGGAGAAATCATTTCTAGACTATTTTTATGAAGCGCTGAGGCATACACAACAACAGTTTCTACCGAGGTTGGTTTAAGAGAAACGGTTACATTGTTAGATAAACCTGTAACATCTATTCGAGAATCAATGTAATTATTTTTACTTATATGCAGTTGGCTTGCTGTATCAACTTCGATAGAGAATTCGCCAAGCTCATTACTTTTTACGCCTTGTGTCTTACCATGTATATGAATAGTCGCATTTTGAATTGGTTGATTTTTATTATCTGTTACTTTGCCATTAATTGTGGCAGCCAGTACTGAATGAGAACATAAAACAGAAAAAATAGCGGAGGAGATTAATGTTAGCTTTGTCATGGATATATTGGTTCGCGGTTATTATGTTGTGATATAATATAACACCGAGAAATAAACGAATCAACAATGTTATACCATAACTTTTATTTTTGCGTTAAATAGGCTAAAAACACCGATAAACAGTTTTATGAACAATCAAGTATCTATAAATGTAGTCAGTACATTTAATTAATTCGCCTAAAATTATTTATATTTAAATCATATAAACTAATTCATTTCAACAATAAAAAAATAAATAAGATATTGTTTATTAAGCACTTAAAAAGTGATTTTCGAACTTTTTATAATCAGAGTGTATCTTTAGATTTACCATTATTGTTAACAGTTAATTGTTTTTGTTTCAGTGTTGTGTAATTATCCTACCTAGTTTTAAATGCTTTTAGCTTTGCTACTTTAAAGCTCGCTATTAAACCAACACAATAATAGGCACAACATGAATCACATACCTAAAGACGTAAGATTGACACTAATGCTTTGCTGTTTAATAGGACTTGCAGGGTGTAATAATGGAAAAATATCAGAAAAAAAACCGAACAATACAGTCGTTGATTTTAAGAAACAGCTTGTTATTTTTGATTTCGAAAAAAACAATTACAGCGATAATATAAATACCATTAATGCTTCTACTAAACTTGTTGAGCAAAGTGGCAATCATAAATTACAAGTAAATCTATACTCTAAATCACACACCGAAAGCGATTTTGAGTTCGTTAATCCACAAGGTTGGGATTGGCAAGCTATTGGTAACTTTGCCCTTGCGATTGATATTCAAAATCCTAATAGCGCATCCACCCATATTTATGTGAAAACTACCGATAAGTCAGGCAAGTCACAAACACGCAGTGTCGTTGTACCCGGGCACTCAGAAAACACTTATTACATCGAGCTTAAAGGCGCTAACCTTAATATAAACTCAGGCATTCGCTCAAATCCACCCAGTTGGCATAGCGGTTATACACCTATTATTTATAGGGGTGGGCAAAAAAATATAGATGTAAGCAGCATTGTAAAGGTGTCGCTTGGTGTAAAGGGCTTACTTGAAGATAAACGTTTTTTAATTGATAACTTACGCTTGATAAAACCAACTAATTTTGATGTAAATTACCTCAAAGGGTTGGTGGATGAATTTGGACAGAATGCAAAGTTAAACTTTATTAACAAGGTTACGTCAACTGAGCAGCTATTAGTTATCTCACAAAAGGAACAAGCTCAGCTGCAAGCACAACCACTGCAAGGGCGCTCTAAGTTTAGCGGCTGGAAAAATGGCCCGCAATTAAAGGCTACAGGGTATTTTAGAACCGAAAAATACAAAGGTAAATGGAGTTTAGTCGACCCAGAAGGTTATCTGTATTTTTCGACCGGTATCGATAACGTCCGCATGGCAAACACCTCAACGATTACAGGCTACGATTTTGATCAAAGTTATATTAAACAACGCGAAGCTGGCGACTTAACACCCGAAGACTCACTTGGATTAAACCCAGCGCCTGTAGCTGCTTGGCCAACACGTTATCAAAGCTCAAAGCTCAGAGCTGAGATGTTTAACTGGCTACCAAAACAGGACGATCCCCTTGCCGATAATTATGGCTACAGACGCGAAGTACACAGTGGAGCAGTTAAAAAAGGCGAAACGTTTAGCTTTTATCGCGCGAACTTAGAGCGAAAGTATCAGACACATAACAACAATGAATTAATGAAACAATGGCAAAAAACAACCGTTAATCGTATGTTGTCGTGGGGTTTTACATCGTTTGGTAACTGGATAGAAGAGCAGTATTACCATACTAAAAAATTACCTTATTTTGCTAATGCATGGATCATTGGTAACTTTAAAACAGTAAGCAGCGGTAACGATTATTGGAGTCCACTACCAGATCCATTCGATCCTTTATTTGTTGAGCGCGCCGATGTAACACTTGCAAAAGTAGCTCAGCAAGTCAAAAACAGTCCATGGTGTGTTGGAGTGTTTATTGATAACGAAAAAAGCTGGGGCATGATGAATTCAGATACCACACGTTACGGCATTGCCATTAATACACTTAAAAATAATGCCAAAAATAGTCCAACTAAAGCTGAATTTGTACTTTTAATGAAAAATAAATACAGCAAAATAAGTAAATTAAATAAAGCATGGAATACAACACTCTCATCGTGGGATGAGTTTGCAGAGGGAGTGACTTTAACCCAGTTTAACGATCACGTTAATATCGATTTATCAGCGATGTTGTTCCATTATGCTAATCAGTATTTTGCAGTGGTGGATGAAGCAATTACCAAACACTTACCAAATCAGTTAAATATGGGAGCGCGTTTTGCCGATTGGGGAATGACTCCTGAAATTAGAGCCGCCAGTGCAGCTCACGTTGATGTAATGAGTTACAATTATTATCGAGAAGGCTTAAACCAAGAGTTTTGGGAGTTTTTGTCGGATATAGATATGCCAAGTATTATTGGCGAGTTTCATAATGGAGCTCTTGATTCGGGTCTGCTAAACCCTGGACTAATACATACTCAATCGCAGCAAGAGCGCGGATCAAAATACCAAAATTATATGAATAGCGTAATTGATAACCCTTATTTTGTCGGCGCGCATTGGTTTCAATATATAGACTCACCTTTAACAGGGCGTGCATACGATGGCGAAAACTACAATGTGGGTTTCGTAAATGTGGCTGATATTCCTTACGAACCACTCGTTAATGCAGCTAAAAATGTGAATAAATCTTTATATGAGCGCAGGTACCGCAATGATAAAAATTAAACACATTATTAACGTTCTAACTGCTTTGTATTTAAGTGCTTTTGGTTTAACGGGGATAGCATTAGCCGAACCAACCGAAAAACCATTGTATGAGCAGGGGCCGTATCAAATATTTAATGAACAAGCGCTTGAGGTACTCAACTTAAAGATGCCATTGCAAATACTTGCCTCTGGGTATGAATGGCTAGAGGGACCCGTGTGGGTAAATCAAGGGGGGTATTTGTTATATTCTGATATACCTAATCATCAAGTATATAAATACACGCCAGGTAAAGGTGTTAGCCTATATCTAGCGCAAAGCGGCTACTCAAATGGCTTATTGGTTAATGCACAAAACGAGCTTGTTCTTTTGCAATCTCGCTCTCGTGTTGTATCTAAAATGAAAGCGCCTTTAAGCGCCCCAAAATCTGATTACTTACCTATAGTAAGTCACTTTAATGGTCAAAAGTTTAATAGTCCAAATGATGGTGCATTTAATAACAAAGGCACACTTTATTTTAGTGATCCACCTTATGGACTTCCTAAGCAGCTAAATGACGAAAATAAAGAGTTAAGTTTTCAAGGTGTGTATTCGGTTAAAGATACAGGAGAAATAACGTTATTAGACGACGAATTAATTTATCCTAATGGTGTTGCGTTGTCGAATGATAACAAAATTTTGTATGTAGCTGCATCGAATGAAAATAAACCCGCTTGGTACCAGTATTATTTAAATAGCAATGGAGGTGTTACTAGCAAATCACTGTTTTATCAGCTGCCACCAATTGCAAAGCACGGCAAAGGATTACCTGATGGTTTAAAAGTACATAAAAGCGGGATTATCTTTGCTACAGGACCCAATGGTTTATGGCTATTTAATAAAAAGGCTGAACTATTAGCTAAAATTACCACGCCAAATATGAGTGCTAATTTGGCATTTAATACTCAACAGAACCGTGTTTATATAACCGCGCATACACAGTTATTAGCGCTTGATTTAAAGTGAAAATAAATCATAAACCTTTGAATTATAGTGTTAATTGTTAGTGTTTGTTGGGTTGTTTATATGGGGCAACAAGGTGATACTTTTATATCTGTTAAACAGATCCGGCTCAAGTAAATATACCTTCAGTAAACTGCAAATTTATTTTTGACATTTTGCAGTTTAAAACAATTACCTTTAAAAAGTCTCACAAGTTAATTTCATTTTATTAATGACATGACCTTTACAATAATTCAATCGTGTTGTAAATTGTTAACAATGAACAGTGTTATGTGAACTAATTCGGTGGTTTAATGAAAGTATCATCACAAACAATAAAAAGTGTAAAAGTAGAGTATTACCAAATTCCGCTAGCTGAAGTATTAAGTGATGCTAAACATGGCGATCACACTCACTTTGAAATTATTGCATTACATATAATGACCCATGACGGCTTTGAAGGTATGGGTTACACCTATACTGGTGGAAAAGGTGGACGTGCAATTTATTCACTCCTTAATGACGAAATTAAACCGGGGTTAATTAACCAAGATTCAACGTCAATTATGGCAATCTGGGATAAGTTACAGTGGGATCTACATTATGTAGGCCGTGGTGGTTTACTTAGTTTTGCGATTTCAGCAGTTGATATAGCGCTGTGGGATATTAAATGTAAACGTTTAAATGCACCCTTATGGCAAGTTGCTGGGGGCAGTAGTGATAACACAAAATGTTATGCAGGTGGAATAGATTTAAACTTTAGTGAGCAAAAACTACTTGATAATATTGGTGGTTATTTAAATCGTGGTTTTAACGCCGTAAAAATTAAAGTGGGTAAACCAGATTTTAAAGAAGACATAGAACGTGTAGCTGCAGTACGCAATTTAATTGGTAATGACAAAATCCTCATGGTCGATGCTAATTACTCGATGAGTGTGGAGCAAGCAATTCGCTTTGCAAAATCGATTGAAAAATATGATATTACATGGTTTGAAGAGCCCACCATACCAGATGACTACAAAGGTTTTGCTCGCATAGCACAAGCAACCTCAATACCGCTTGCCATGGGCGAAAATTTACACACACTGCATGAGTTTGGCTATGCAATTGACCAAGCTAAATTGGGGTTTTTACAACCAGATGCATCAAATATTGGTGGTATAACAGGGTGGTTACATGTAGCCAGTATGGCATATACCCATAACTTACCTATTTGCAGTCATGGTATGCATGAACTGCATGTATCATTACTGGCATCTCAGCCACATGCTGGTTTTTTAGAGGTTCATTCTTTTCCTATTGATGAATACACAACGCGTCCTTTAAAACTTGAAAACGGCAAAGCGTGCGCGCCAGATATAATAGGTACAGGTGTCGAGTTTGACCCACAACTCGTTAAACCACATTTAGTTAAGCACTCCTAGTAAAAAATAAACGAGTCGTTGTGCGGCCACAAGAGCAGTGAAGTGATTATTTAACAAGGAGTGATGAATAATCCATCATTAATTAAATCTTATGTGCATTGCCCTTGTGGGCGCCTTTATAAAAATAGTTACATTACTTACAGTGCAAGCTGTTGATATTAAATCCACTATAATAGGAGTATTTAACGTTAAAAAATTGTTTTCTAAAGAGGCAATATTTTATATTTAATTATTCAGAGATTTATCTGAATTGGCATTTACCACAACCCAAATTGCAAAGTAAGTGGTAAAGCGTTAGATTGCTATAAAGTAATGCACTCTTTGCTGAATAAGCAATACAAATTAAATTAGTTAGTAACTCTCACATCCCCACTAAAAGCCAACATAAACTGTTGGCTTTTTTATGCTTTTAAATTGCATTAAAAAGCATGAAACTACCATTTTTAAGCAAAATTCGTGTATTTCCATCATAAAGTTGCCCTTAATATGTTGTATCTAAATTCATTTATTACAGTGTTAGGTTTTATTATGACGTCAAAAATAATAGGTGTGAGCGATTTCCCTGATGCATTTTTAACAAAACGCACAGCAAGTGGCATGGGACAAATGGACGATCAAAACGATCCCGTCAATATGATATTAGGTCTAAAAGATGTACGTAAAGCGGCGCATAATTGTGCTGTTTTTCAATCAGGAGCTAAACCAGGGCGTATTGTAATTCCATCAGAAGTCGCAATACGTGAAACACGTCAAATCCCATTTGAAGTAGACCCACCTGAGCACGGCGGTTTTCGTGAACTATTAAATCCATGGTTTAAGCGTCCATTAGATGAGGGTTACCAAGCGCGCTTACAAGCTATTATTGATGAAACAATAGACAATGCCTTCAAAGCCGAGTCGTTAGATGTGGTGTCACAATTTGCACTTCCGCTGCAATCTAAAGCGTTAACGCTGTTACTTAATACCTCAATAGATAAAGCACAAACATGGATAGATTGGGGTACGCACGTATTTAGAAGTGAAGATAGTGACCTTGATAGCGATAAAGCCAATATTCTATACGATTACATTGATGAGCAAATAGAAAACGCCATTGCAATCCCGGGTGATGATTTATATTCAGTGCTTTTAAATTCAGAGGCGAACGGTAAAAAGCTGAGTAAAGAAGAAGTAAAAGGTGTGATGATCCTCACCTTTGCAGGGGGGCGCGATACCGTTATAAACGCGATCACAAACTCTATTGCCTACTTTAGCGAAAACATCAGTGATTTAAAGCGTATTGATGATGAGCCTGAAATATTAAACAGGGCCGTAGAAGAACTCATTCGCTATTTTTCGCCGCTTACGCAAATGGGCCGCGTCGCAACGCAAGACACAAGCGTATGTGAGCACGCTATAAAAGCCGACACACGAGTTTCGTTATGTTGGGCGTCGGCTAATCGCGATGAAAAGGTATTCAAAGATCCCAACAATGTCGACTTCGACCGAAAGGTTAACCCGCATATTAGTTTTGGTTTTAGCCATCACAATTGTTTGGGCGCAACGCATGCTCGCCAAATTCTGCGTCAACTAGTGTTATCACTTGCTAATAAAGTTGCTCAAATAGAGACAATAAAAGCAGATGAAAATATTGAAAAACTAGGTGAGTTTTCAAGAAAGGTAGGCTTTAACAGTCTGCACGTTAGCTTTAAATCAAAATAAAAACACCGTACAAAATAGTTAAATAAATACAGTAACAAGTAAAAGTAGAGGATTAATACGATGGCGAAAGTAATATTTATAACCAAAACAAACGATGCAGTTGAAGTTGAGGGCGACAGTGGCTCGCTAATGGAACTAGCATCAGCAAATGGTGTTGCTGGTATTGATGGTGATTGTGGCGGTGTATGTTCGTGTGCAACGTGTCATATTTACTTAACACCGGATGACTTTAAAAAAGTAGGTACACCCGATGAGATAGAAAGCGACATGCTAGAGCTGGACGATAACGTAACGCAATACAGCCGTTTATGTTGCCAAATTGAGGTGTCTGACAATATTGATGGCATGACCTTCAGAGTAGCCAATTAAAAGCGGGTACAGCATTATGCAAAACACACATACAGAATCAAATCTACTTGAGCAAAGCGTGGTGGTTATTGGCGCAAGCCATGGCGGGGTTAACTTTGCTTTTACCCTTCGCCAGCAAGGTTGGCTGGGTAAAATTACGTTACTCGACAGCGATCCAGAGCTGCCATATCATCGGCCACCTTTGTCTAAAAAAACGTTGCAATCGGATGATGTAAAATCGACTCCATTAAAAGTAGAAAAAGCTTATACCGATAGCAATATAGATTTATGCTTGGGCCAGCGTGTTACTGCAATTAATAAACAAAGTAAAACAATTACGCTGAAATGTGGAAAGCAAATAGCCTTTCATAAATTAGTGATAGCGACGGGATGTTCGCCCTTTATTCCGCCTATTAAAGGGCTTATTGATACCGTTGACGATAAAGGGAATGCACAATATTTTGCGATGCGAACACACGCAGATGCAGTGGCAATAAAAACAGCACTCAATAAAAGTAATGATAAACAGGTAGTCATTATTGGTGGCGGCTACATTGGCCTTGAGTCGGCGTCATCGTTTATAGCGTTAGGTGCAAAAGTAACGGTAATTGAAAAGCAACAAAGCATACTCTCGCGTGTTACATCAGCTGTTATGTCTGACTTTTTAACTCAATTGCACATAAGCAAAGGGGTAGATTTGCAAACAGCAAAAGATATTGTACAAATAAAGCACACAGCTAATAAACATTATGTTGTATGCAGTGATGGCACTCAATATCCCGCCGATTTTATTTTAGTGGGCGTTGGGGTAAGGCTTAATACCGAGCTTGCAGTGGCTGCAGAGTTAGCGCTCGAACAAGGTATTAAAGTAAATGAAGTGTGCCAAACTTCACACCCTGATATTTTTTCTATCGGCGACTGTACCTCACATTTTAATAAAATTTATCAGAGATGGATAAGACTTGAATCGGTTCAAAATGCAGTAGAACAAGCCAAAACAGCTGCACAGTTTTTAGCAAAAAATAGTGAACCTGTTCCTGCATTACCCTGGTTTTGGTCAGATCAATACGAGTACAAACTACAGATAGTGGGTTTATCACAAGGATATAACGAAATTGTCGTACGCGAAGAGTCACCGGATCAATTTTCACTTTGGTATTTTATTAACGACACATTGTTGTGTGTAGAAGCGGTTAATCATGCTAAAGCCTACGTACTTGGTACACAGGCTATAAAGCAAAATATAAAGGTTAATAAGCGGATATTAAGTGATTTAGCAACACCGCTTGCAAAGCAATACCTACTTGAGACGTAGCTGCTGGCGATACTGGTGAGGGGTAACTTTAAAATGGTGCTTAAACTGCTTAATAAAATACGACGGGCTGGAGAAACTCAAGTCGTAAGAAATATCAGTTACCGAGGCATCACTTTGCCCAAGTAGTCGTGCGGCATTATATAGCTTGTGCTGAATAAGGTAGTCGGAGTACGGCACTCTAAAATGCTTTTTAAATACTCGTGAAAAATACGAAGGTGATAAATAACAAAGTGCTGCGGCTTGCTCTAGCGAAAGATTGAGGCCATTTTTTGTTTTTAGCTCATTAACAACGGGTGTTAACTTTTTAAAGCTAGCTGAACCACTCAACGGTTTTTGCTGGTTAGATAAACTACTTTTACCGTATTCGCACACCATGGTTATTAAACTATTAAACAGTTGTTTGCAGGTTTTACTTTTTGGGTTTTCGTTAAACTCGCTCAACATCCATGCGAGTAGTTTATGGATTCTTTTTTGTAGTTCAACGCTAAATGTTAGATGTAAACCGGTTTTCAATAGATCTAAAAACTCTTGTAGGGCTGGGTCGTTAAGGCGCTCAGGCATAAACTGCACAATATACCAAGATTTAGGACGTGGGTTTAAAGCAAAATCATGCGTTTCCATTGCAGGCGTAAAAACGGCCTCAAAATCAGACAGAGTTGATTCACCCTGATGGTAAAAATACGTGCCATCAATTTGTTCAAAAAATATAAATTCGTGCACCTGATGAAAGTGCATAAAACATGAATAGCTATCGTGCTGAAGATAACTTACCTGATGAATTTCGAAATCGTAACCGTCTTTTATACAAAACGGTTCACAGTAAATTGTCGGTTGCTTCATAACATAATACTTATATTTAGAGACTTAGGAGTCTACATGTACAAGGCAAAAGCTGCAATTGCAGATGGAAAAGGCGGTTTTTTCTTCGATACCGTTAATGTCGGAAAACCAAGTACTGGCGAAGTAAAAATTAAAATAAAAGCCTCAGGTATTTGTCATACCGATTGGGATTCAATTAAAACGTGGAATAAAAAATTTATCATTGGTCATGAAGGCGCAGGAACCGTTGTTGAGTTGGGCGAAGGTGTAACGGAATTTACTATTGGCGATAAAGTAATACTAAATTGGGCAATTCCGTGTGGTGAGTGTTTCCAGTGCCAAGAGGGTAATTTACACATTTGTGAAGTAAATAGCCCCGTAACTGGCAATGGTTTATGCGGACACGCAGGTAAACAAGCGTGTGAGCATAATGGCAATAGCTTAGAGCGCTCATTTCATTTAGGTACGATGAGCGAATACACCGTCGTAAAAGCTGCTGCAGTTATAAAAATACACAGTGACATTCCTTTTCCAAGTGCAAGTATTGTTGGTTGCGGTGTAATGACCGGTTACGGATCAGTGGTTAATGCCGCTAAAGTAAAAGCAGGTTCGTCAGTGGCCGTATTAGGCTGTGGAGGCGTAGGACTAAATGCAATACAAGGGGCTGCAATTTCAGGCGCCGCTAAAATAATAGCAATTGATTTGTCACCGGAGCGATTAACACAAGCTAAAACATTTGGTGCTACACATACTGTACTTGCTAAAAAGTATGACCCTGATTTAGTTCATATGATAAACGAAGTTAAAGCGCTAACAAATAGTCGCGGAGCCGATTATGCCTTTGAGTGTACAGCAGTGCCGGCACTTGGCTCCGCGCCATTAGCATTAATACGCAGCGCGGGCGTTGCGGTGCAAGTGAGTGGCATTGAGCAAAAAATAGATTTTGATTGCGAATTATTTGAGTGGGATAAAATTTATATAAATCCGCTCTACGGGCAATGTAATCCTAAGCGCGACTTTGCTCAAATACTAGACCTTTATGACGCAAAAAAGCTCAAGCTCGATGAGCTAGTCACAAAAACTTACTCGTTAGATGAGTTACAAACAGGCTTTGACGACATGCTAGCAGGGCGTATCGCTAAAGGTGTCGTCGTGTTTGATGATTAAAGGAGCATAAAATGGCAATTCATCGTTTAGAGGTATCAAATAACAGTTACACCGCTGATAACTTTGTAACGCTAACCGCGTATAGCAGTCACTTAAAAGGGCGAGGTGATATAAGCATTTACCAAGAAGCAACCAGTAATAAAAATGTACCTATAATTGTATTACTGCATGGTGTGTATGGTAGCCACTGGGTGTGGAGCCAGCTAGGGGGCGTACATAAAGTGTATCAGCAGCTTCGTAGCAGTGGCCTTAACGAGTTTGTATTAGTGATGCCATCAGATGGCGCACACGCTGAGGGCAGCGGGTATTTGCCACTTAAAAATGCAGATTATGAAGCATGGATAGTTGATGATGTGATTAGCGCTGTTATTCAAACTCAACCAATGTGCTCGAGCTCATCAAATATTTATATTACGGGCCTTTCAATGGGAGGGTATGGAGCATTATGTTTAGGTGCAAAGCATCCAACTATTTTTAGCGGTATATCAGCGCATTCATCAATTACTGAGCTTGACGACTTTAATCACTTTGTTGATGAACATACTCTAAAGCCACTAAAAAAAACCACTGATAAGTACAAAGGCGACGTGTTTAAAACATTGATCGCGAATAAAAAGACATTACCGCCACTGCGATTTGATTGCGGAAAAGACGATGTACTTTTTAGTGCTAATACTGCGCTTGCAAAAAAGCTAGTTGATGAAAATGTTCCTCATACGTTCGATATTTTTGCAGGCACCCATTGCTGGGAGTATTGGCACGAACATGTAGCTAAAACTATGATCTTTTTTGCTCAATTAGAAAGCAAAACTCACACACAATTAAAATAAGGAGATAACACATGAAAGTCATTAGCTCACTTTTAATTGCATTTGCATGTACTGCATCATGCAATTTAGTCGCGCAGCCAGAAGTATCCGTAAATTTAAACGTAAAGCGAAGTATTGACGGCCTATCAACCTTTGATAGAAGCAAATACATTGTTATGCATTCGATGCTAACAACAACCGATTGGAAGGGGGAAGAAGATAAGCTTGACTACTTACTTAACGACCTTGATGTGTACTTTGGTCGCGATAATGGTTCTATGCCGTATTACGCGACTCAAGTTGAGCAAAACTCAAATAACCTAGGGTACGCAAGCCCTGAGAGTATCGCTGCTTATGGCAAAACTGCTCGCGAAGATTATTATGGTAAAACGTTGTCGAAGCTTCATAAATACGATAATAAAGCCCACGTAATGATAGGCGGGCAAATTAATCAGTTTTGGATTGGTAATCATAAAGGCAAAGGCGAATGGAGCTTTGCTAATACCGATGCTGTGGGTCAATATATGGGAAATTTTGTAAATGAATTTTATCGAAATGACAACCAAGGACCGAACAAAGGCCCAGCACGGCCACAATACCTTGAAATACTTAATGAGCCACTTTACGAACTTGTTGATGTACATCACGGTAAGCCTATCGATACATTTATTTTTCATAACGAAGTAGCCCAAGGCATACGAAAAGTTAATACAAGTATTAAGATTGGTGGGTACACCACTGCCTTTCCATGGTTTGACGATAACAACTTTAATCGTTGGGATGAGCGAATGAAGCTATTTTTAGATACCAGCGGTGAATACATGGATTATTTTTCGATTCATCTTTACGACTTTGGCTATTTAAACCGCGATAAAGGCGTTGCTAACTTTAAAGGAGCCCGTATAGAAGCCACTATGGACATGATGGAGCAATACGAAAAGCTTAAGCTAGGTAAGGTAAAACCTTTCATGATTTCGGAATACGGCGGGCGTGACCATAAAACAGAAGCAACGCCATGGACTGCAATAAATGACTGGCAAACTATGAAATCGTTTAGCCCTATGATGATGCAATTTATGGCTAAACCTAATCTCATACTTAAAGCCATTCCATTTAGTTTAGCAAAAGCAGAGTGGAGTGGTAATGAGGGACGCGATTATGCTTGGCGCTTACTACGCCACAATGACGAAAAAACAGGTGAAACAGACGATGAATATGTATTCACCGACATTATTAAATTTTATCAATTGTGGTCAGATGTAAATGGCACACGTGTTAATACTGACTCAAATGAAGCCGACTTATTAGTAGATAGTTACGTAAACAAGAACAAGGCATATGTAATTATCAGTAATTTAGAAACAAGTGCTAATAGCGCCTTGCTAAATTTAACAGAGCTACCAAGCAATCCGATTAATAACATTAAAATTAAGCACTTGCACTTTGCTAATGGTGAGTCAACACTTACAACAACATCACAAAATATTGGTGTAAAAAATGAGTTACCAAAAAGCATTAACATAGGCGCAGAAGCCACAGTAATTATTGAATATACGTTCAGCAACAATATAAAAATTACTGCTGAGTCTGACGAGCATAAATACTATGCAACAACCTACAAACAGCCAATTAAAGCCAATACAGCGCTTAAATTTAACATTAACGATGTAAAAACAAGTGAATATGGTAAAGGTATATTGCGTTTAAGTTTTGGTAGAGAGCATGATTTAGCTCAACAACCTATCGTTAAAGTAAATGGCACTTTAGTTACTGTACCAACCGATTATGCCGGTGATGAGCAAGTATTTCGCCCACAAGTATTTAGCATGCTAGAAATCGAAGTTCCAAACGAGCTGTTAAAAACCAATAATACGATATTAGTTACATACCCAGATGATGGCGGATTTGTTAGTAGCGTGACGCTTCAAGCGTTTGAGTACAGTGATGATATTTAATTTAAAAAACTAACTATTTGTTATGTTATAAAAAGCAAGGTCACTAATTATTAGTGGCCTTAGTTGTCACAGAAGTCTTATTAAATTTTAAAAATAGATGGCATAATTCGTATGCATTAGTGATTGATCTTAATGTGTATTATATTTACTTGTGCTATTGGCCGAAAAGAAAACAGATGCCTTAATGGTCGGCGGAAGCTTATGTTATGTCTATCCCGCACGGGGTACCAATATCAATTTTATTAAAAAAATTTAATGTTTTTAATTTACCTATGGTTCTTTTAGCGAGTGTAACCACATTTATTGTAATTATTTCAATAGGTTGGGTTGAGCCTATAGGGCCCTTTTTTTTAATTTTCTTTGGCTCTATTGTAGTTGCTATAGGTTGTTGGTATACAGATTTACTCTTTTTTAAAAATAAAAACTAACCAATAACCTGTTGCAGTTTAAAAGAGAATTATCGACTATCAATCATAAGTATATCGAGTTTATGTTGAGCTCTGGTTTGATTCTTTATGTCGATAGGTTCAATCATCTCGCATTCGTCTCTGATCATTTCAGGAATGAGGCTAGGGTAGTGGCGACAGTCCTCTGGGCGGTCGAGATAAATACTGCAGGTGTACATGTTTTTAGCCAAGGGATCTTTTTTAGGCGCAATTTCTAAAAAAGGGCAAGCATCTAGTCTCAATCCTGTTTTTGGGTCAAACCAAATTTCGTCGTTTTTCACGTATTCATAGATTTCGGGGTTAAAAAGCTCCCATAAATCAATTTCTTCTTTTGATGCGCTTAAATCGCCACCACCGTATTTAATACAGCACTTACCGCATTGATTACATTGTTTCATAATTTGCTAATTGAATTGGTTGTCAACGAGTTTAAGTTAGCTGTTAGTGTAGCACTGAATTTATTATTCGCTGTTTGCTTAATTAAAAAACCATCCCTTTAATTTGTGTGTACACAGTAGTTACGGCATTAATCTAGATGAAAAATCCCTTGTTACATTTTATATAGTGCAGACATTATTAAATGGTTTACTCTAAAGGTAGTTAAAAATGTTATGAAATCAGTTTGAGTAACTTGTGGTTGTTACAATTACTGTACAAAAATATTTGATCAGGAATTATCATGAAAGAAGCTGTTTCAAAGTTAAAAACAGAATTTAATGCAAAGTTATTGTATTGGAACAATCTTAAAAGTAACAAAGCTAAAGCGCTAATTCTCTTATTGTTTATAGCTGTTATTGCGCTTAAGGTATTTACAACCATCTTTACCTTCGATTGGCTTGCGAGTTTATTTCGCATTTAAGGTTACAAGCAATAATTTCGGTAAAATTTTAATCACAAAGTGTTTAACGCCTACCCGATGTTTATTATTAATGTATTATTACGCTATAGACCAAATTAAATAAATCAGTTGTTAAAACATGTTTTGTAATGGCTGAATGCTATATTTTGGCTAAATTGAGTGAGTAATTGAGTTTAGCTGCATTAAAAGGTAACACGTAATGATGAACACAAAAGTATACAAAGCGGTACACGACTTAGCAGAAGAGCTAATGACGGCTGCTAATAAAAATGATCGTGAAAAGTTTGAGTCTTTATTTGCTCAATTAAAAGCTATTTGTATGGAAAACGAAAATACGTCTAAAGATCACCCAGTGCAATGGGAAACCCTAGCTGATTTTACCGAAGAGCTAGAAGAAGCGATCACCACTTATGAAAAAGCGTTAGAGAAGTCAATTGCAATTAATAACAAAGATCATATGTCATCGGTTGCTTTTTCAATGGCTACGTTACAGTTAGAAATAGGTCAAAAAGACGAAGCGATTAAAAACTTACAAAACGCTAAAGTCAGTGCTAATAAAATTGAAGATAAAGAGCTTAAAGCTGAAATACATGACTTACTAGAGTCACTTATTGAAGAGGAAGGTTAAGTATTTAAAAGTATAATTAGCCCCCATTAAATGTGATTTTTGTGGACTTAACTTGATATTAATAACGCGCTGGTGGTTTATACCCTCAGCGCTTTTTTATGTTTACTATAAATGACAAAAAGAAATGCTTTATTTTTGAGCCAGTTTACTCATAAAGTTTATATTTATTAATCAGCCTGTTACTTATTAAATTCTATTCAGCAAATCTATAGATTACTTTTTATGAGTGAGTCCCACTAAAATAAGTTAACCAATGTGGTCATGAGTCATCTTCCTTTTGAATGAATAACAACAAATTGTTAACACTGAAAAACGTCTGAAATAATTAGAATGTAATTAAAAGTCACACATAAAATATTTTTTATCAAATGCTTGGGTTCTGGTTTGGCTAAAAACCAAGCATGCTGCAGCAAATTCAATCTCAAAAAGTTAACACTCTCTAAATACCTAGTTGTAAATAGGGTGTTCAGCTTGTTCATTTACGGCGTTAACTTAGTCCCGTTAATTACCACTAAAGTGTGAAATTTGACCAAAACTTTAACTAATCGTTGCATTTTGTTAATTGTTAACATTATATTGATTGTGAGTTCCATGCCTTTACACAAAGGATTAATTTTTACACCAAGATAGGTAACAGTTATGAAAAAAAGATCATTGTATTGTGCGGTTTCGAGTGCGCTATTACTTTCAAGTACCTTTAATGTGCACGCTGTTAAAGTGCAGTTTAATATTGATACAAAACATGCTGTAGGACAGTTTGATAGCTTCGATCGTCGTAAATTTATTACGTTACATTCATCAAATACCGAAAGTGACTGGTTTGGAAATAACGCTCAAAGCTTAAATGCGCCTAATGCTGATCCTGATTTAATGACCCATTTTTTAGAAGATTACGATGTGTACTTTGGTCGTGATACAGGGGGCATGAAATATCAACTAACACAATTACCAGAAGATTCAGCAAAACCAGGTTATGCAAGCGCGGCAACCGCAACAACAAATGGCGGCGGAGTAAAATGGAATTATACCAATATTACAACAGCTCAAGCTAAAACAATGCGAAAGCATGAAGGGCGTAACAGCGATTTAATTGTCGCTGCACAGCAACATCCTTATTATCCTGATGGCACTAAAATTGGTAATCAAAATTGGTCTTTCTCGCAAAGAGATACTGCGGCTGAACCACTAGGTACAGCCATGGGCGACTACATGGCGCAGTTTTTACAAAAATACTTTAAATCAGGCCCATCAGATAGCCTTGGTCAAAAGCGCCCAACGTATGTTGAGGTAATGAACGAGCCACTGTTTGAACTGCACGACTTTCCGCATACCGGTTATGATAAAGAAAGCCTCTATGACATTTTTAGATTGCATAACTCAGTTGCTGATGTGATTAATGCTAACCCTGCACTGAGTGATGTGAAAGTAGGGGGCTTTACGGTGGCGTTTCCTGATTATGAAAAAGGGTCACAATTTTTCGATAACTGGAAGCAACGCGACAAGGCATTTTTAGATATTGCAGGAAATAAAATGGACTTTATTTCGATGCACTTATATGACTTTCCAAATTTCCCAGGTGGCCCTGGTGGTCAGCATCAAATACAGTACCGAAAAGGCAGCAATATGGAAGCGACCCTTGATATGGTTGAGCAATATATGGCTTATAAATGGGGAAGTATTAAGCCGTTAGTTATTTCCGAATATGGCTCTCAATTACAAGGCTCATTTGGTACTAAATGGACACCGCAACGTGACTGGTTATGTCTAAAGGCAATGAGCTCTATGCTGATGAGCTTTATGGAAAGGCCAAACCGTATTGATAAAGCCATTCCGTTTATTCCATTAAAAGCAGAATGGGGCCGTATAAGCGACACTATTCCCTATTACTGGCGTTTACTGCGTCAAGCTAAAGAAGGTCAAGGTGAAACCGGCGAGCAATGGGTTTACACCGAAATGGTTAAGTTTTACCAGTTATGGTCTGATATAAAAGGGACGCGAATAGATAGCTGGGCAAGCGATATGGATATTCAAGCTGACGCGTATGTTGATGGCAAAGATGTTTATTTGGTATTAAACAGCCTTGAATTTTCGCCGACCAATATTGATTTAAGTGTTTTAGGCAAGGGTTCTAACAACGTAACGGGTGTAAATATTAAGCATTTATATCCTAATGCCCAAGGCAAACCAGTATTGGATAACAGCAACAGAACAACACTCCCAAGCTCTGTTGTATTAGGCTCTGAGTCAACCATGATAATTAAAGTGAGTCACCAAAAAAATGTTGTTATTAACAATATTAATCAAGAGACTAAGCATTACGCAAGTGCAGTAGTTAAAAATATTGCAGCCAACGCGACCCAGTTCTTTACTATTAACAATGTAGATAAAGGGGCTAATGGCGAGGCTACATTGCGCTTAGGTGTTGGCCGCCCTCATGGTAAGTCGTTAACGCCAGTTGTAACTGTTAATGGGAATAGAGTCGCTATTCCTACTGATTTTAGAGGATATGATCAAAAAAATGGTGGCCTTGGACGTGAGCGTTTCTTTGGTGTTATTGAAATTCCAGTGCCATATAATAACATTAAAAAAACTAACAATATTGAAGTTACATTCCCTGACAGTGGTGGTGCAGTTAGTTCACTAACATTACAAAACTTTAAAATGAGTAAACGTATTACTCGCTAAAAACGTGTAATAAAGGTTTAGTAATAAACAAACTGCGGGTTTATCTATATGATAGCTTCGCAGTTTTTTTATTTGTATCGCTACTACTGCCTAACACAATACAAATAAACTAATACTAAATATGCTGGGAATGGCTTTAGGTGTATTTTTGCTGTTAAGCCTGTGAGTTTTATGCTTTACAATGAGTACAAGGTACTCATTATTAAAAATAAACACTATTTTCAGAGCGTTAAACTTAGCATGACTGTTTTATTAATTTAATTGGGTATGTTTTAGAGGAGTTCCACTGACCTACATATAAGTTGTCGTCTTGATCTACGCAAATACAATGCACGTGATTAAAAATGTCCCCGTTACTTTGCATCGGCTGTAGTTCTCCATTTATATACTGCGGTTGCGGTGCCCCTAAATTAGCTATTAGCGTGTTACTTTTATCAAATATACTAATAAAACCAGAATCGTCAGCATTTTTATTGTCAATATGCGACCAGCAAACTGGTGCATAAAATAGTTCACCTTTGAACACGGGACCGCCAATATATGCCCCATTAGCGCTAATTCTATCAAGGTACTTACCATCAAACGAAAATACTTTTAAACATTGCTCAAAACGAGAGCTTACTATTAATGTAGGATTTAAGGGATCACGTAAGTCTACTTCAACCCCATGGGTGTTGTGTAAATTGTAATTTTTGTCTTCATTATGGTGACCGCCCCAATGGTTTATATAGCGACCTTGTTTATCATAATGCAGTAAAAAGTCGCTGCCATAACCATCGGTGACATATAAATCCCCATTGGGGGCAATGGCAATGTCAGTAGGGCGAAAAGGTTGCTCGGGTTTATAAGCACCGCACGTTTGTGGATGGCCGATACTGTATATTAGTTTGCCATCTAAGGTCATTTTGGCAATAAAGCCAGCCTGTGGAATGACATTGTTAGTAGGGCTATCCCATTGCTCTGTGCTGTGACCATCCCAGTGGCGATTAACAATCCAGCCACTATCTACAACGTATAGAAATTCTTGCTCGCCTTCTTTTACAATTTTTATAGCGTGTCCACCAGGAAAAGAGCTTCCAAAAGCGTCAAGTAATTCACCGTTTTGGCTATACACTAAAATATTATTAGTCGTGTTATCGGTGATCATAAATATTCTCCCTTGTGAGTCCATCACCATCGCATGACAATTTTCTATAGGGTATTTATTGGGGTTTAACTTTCCCCAGTGGGCGTCTATTTTGTATTTAAATTTACCTTGGCCAATTATTTTCCCGTGTGGGTCTTCGTCATTTTTAGGAGTAGCGTGAGGTATAAGGTGTTTTTGCTCTGAGGTTAACATACAGAATTTTCCATATAAAAAAACCAGCTTATGCATTGGGCTATAATGCATAAGCTGGTTTAGGCTAGAAGGTTACTTTAAGTGCGTTCTTTTGCTTTAAAATTTAAAATAGCATCATCGTTAACGCGATTTAATGGATAATAAACAGCTTCGTTTTCTTTAAATGGCTGGTTGCTAATCGCATTGTAAGCACTGATCATTGACCAACGAGGTTCGGCAGCGCGGTTTTGATTTGATTTATGCAGTAAATTACAGTGGAAAAACAGTACATCACCTGGTTCAAGTTCTACATTTATAAGTTCATGGTACTTCATTGCTTCTTCTACAAACTCTAAACAGGCGCCTTTTTGGTCACCGGTTTTACTGTGATCCAATCGTCCCAAATGATGTGAGCCTTTAAGTACTTGCAAGCAACCATTTTCTTGTGTCGCTTTATTTATGGCGACCATACAGCTAATTGATTTTGGATAAAGCATGTAATTATCACGATGCCAGTAGCCAAAATCTTGGTGCCATTCCCAGGCGCCACCTACAAATGGTTCTTTCATCATAATTTTAGTGCTGGTGTGGTACACCTCTTCGCCAATAAGTGTTTCGCATACTTCAATTAAGCGACGACCGCGAGAAAACATACTGTATAAATCGTCGCCTGTTTTTTGCCATAAACAGACTTTACTTACAGCGCCATCGGCGTCTTTTTTGTCCCATGCTCGTTCATAGAGTGTATCGTCATTAAAAGCAGTTTGTTGTAGTAGCTCAATTTCATCAGCGCTGTAGTAATTTTTGACAATAATATAACCATCGCGGTGAAAATCAGCTATTTGTTGTGGTGTTAAATAAGTGTGTGACATAAATGTAGTTCCATTTTTCTATTTATTTGTTTATTGTTGACAATATTTGATCGGTTATGCATTTAGGTCAAGTTTAATTTATATAAAAATACTGCATTTATATATGAATTGATTTTTATTTGCTATGTGCTTGATTATAAATAAGTAAATTGTTTTTTGTAGTCAAAAAAATTTTTAAATTTATATATAAAGATACAAGTTATTTTAGGTTGAAATTCAAACAAAGGACATCTATGAACGATAAGTCAAAAGCAAAATATGCAGTGCCCGCTTTAGATAAAGGTTTGGATATATTAGAGTTTTTAGCTCTAAATAACGCACCTTGTACGCAAAGTGAAATAGCATCTGGTATTTCTAGAACACCTAATGAGGTATACAGAGTGCTCGTGGGCCTTGAAAAGCGTGGCTATTTAGTTCGCTCACTGGAGTCGGGCAGATATTGTCTGTCGTTAAAGCTTTATAATTTATCACGAAGTATCTCCCCTATGGATAATGTACTGCAATCGGCATTACCGCATATGGAAGATTTGGCTGTAAATAGTGGGCAGTCTTGCCATTTAAGTATGTTGTATCAAAGCCAAGCAATGGTTGTTGTGCAAGCGCGTAGCAAAAGTCCAATGCATTTAAGTATTGCAGAAGGGGCTTTATTTACGCTGAGTAGTTCCAGTGCAGGTAAAGTACTTTTATCAAACAGTAATGAAGAAGTGCGCCAGATGCTTATCGAACACGATGAAACGTATAGTGCTTATGAAAATGAATGTCATCAGTTATTGAACGAGCTCGATTTAATTAAAGAGCAAGGATACCTTGTACAAAATAACCCACTGATCGCTGGTGTACACGACTTTAGCGTATTAATAGGTAAGCCTAATGCAAAATTAATAGCCGCACTTACCATTTCGTCTTTTGATTCAGCACTTAATACTTCTTCAAATAAGCAATGTGTTATTGATGAACTTAAAAGTACAGCGCAAAAAATTACATCATTATTGGCGCGCTAAACTTAGTTTTAGCGCTTAAGTATTAACTCGCGCCTAGGAGGAACCAAGGATAGCGGTTGTTTGGCATTTATGCTGCGTTGCGACACAACACAGGCTCTGCATTGCCTAAAAGTCAAACATACTGCTGCAAATTCAGCCTCGAAAGATAAATTTAAATATCCTTATGGCTCAATATGTCGATAAACCTCTTAACCAGCGCCGCGAAAAATTAACTCTTATACCGCCTTTTTAGCTCACTAAATATTTATTCCCACTCATTCTTGAGCGAAAACTAAACGTTATTTGTAAAATAAATGGTCAATTTGTTTGACTTGGTTAGTTAAATTCCATTACTGTAAAGTTAATTGTTAACAATGTTATTTTAACAATGATAATGCCCATAGATAACCTGCTAATGGTTAAAAGTTATAAACACAATATTTAGGTGCAATAATGACTAACACACAATTCAAATTAAATGCGATTTGCGCGGCAATGCTGATAACTTCTCCAGTAAGTTACGCCGCACAGGAAAACGAGACAACTGTACAAAGTGATGTTGAAGTTATCCAAGTAACAGGTATCAGAAGCGCATTAAGTAAATCTGCTTCAATAAAGCAAGATTCATCAGGCGTCGTAGATGCTATATCAGCAGAGGACATTGGTAAGTTACCTGATACTAACTTAGCTGAATCGCTGCAACGTATTAGTGGTGTATCAATCGACCGTGCAAACAATGAGGGCAACCAAGTTAGTGTTCGGGGTTTTGGTCCTGGCTTTAATTTAGTAACCTTAAATGGTCGTCAAATGCCAAACTCTTCGGTTTTACAAGAAGCGGGAGTTTCTCGCAGCTTTAACTTTAGAGAAATCGCGGCTGAAAGTGTGTCGGGTGTATCAGTTTATAAAACGGGTAAAGCGAATGTAGCCTCAGGCGGTATTGGCGCAACCATTAATATAAATACAGCAAAACCATTTGATTTTGACGGTTTTAAAGCATTTGCAAATGCAAAGGCAATTAAAGACACCAGCTCAGAGAAATCAAACGTAACACCAGAAATTTCGGGAATGGTTAGCCAAACATTCGCTGATGATACGTTTGGTGTTTTACTTGCGCTGTCGCATTCAGAGCGAGAAAGTGGCCGAGAGCGCGTAGGCACATCGCAAGGTTGGGTACGTAACCGAGCAAATGCTGCCGGTGTTGATAGCAGTGCAATTGATACAACAGTTAATCCAACGAGTACTTATTGGGTACCTTGGACGCCAGAAATGGAGCGCTTTGAAACTAAGCGAGAACGCCAAAATGCGCAGTTGGTTTTACAGTATGCTCCTAGTGACAACTTAACGGCTACACTTGATTACACTTTATCGCGCTTTGAAGAAATTAGTAACACAAATAAAATGGCATTTTGGTTCGATAACCCAACAGGCACCGCCGATGAAAATGGCACTTTAGTCGATATTAAAAATGCAAATGATGAGTTGAATTTTTGGGCGTGGGAGCTTTACGAAGAAAAAGAAAACGATTCATTAGGCTTAAATTTAGCATGGCAAGCAAGCGATTCATTGAAACTTACGTTTGACGCTCATAACTCTACATCACACTCAAACCCAGATGGTGATACAGCTGAAACAATTGCAAATTTAAAGAATGTCCCAGGTTTGGTTAAATCCATCAGTGCTAACTTCTCTGGTGACATTCCGAGTATTGGGGTTGATGATTCAACATTGGCGGGTGGGGCTTACAACCCAGCTAATATTGTGTCAGATTTATATCAGCGCCGTGGTTATGAAATGAAAAATACCATTAAGCAGTATCATGCAAGTGGGCAATGGGAGAATTTGAAGAGTGGGGCACTCAGCGCTATAAATTTTGGTGTAATGTATACCGATTACCAAATTGATACTTATCTTTCTGAGCAGTTCTCATTTGTCGATATTCCTCTAGACAACCTAGGGCTAACCTTTGATGAACAAGGTGACTTTGCTGATGAGTTTTCAAGTTCGGATCAGCTATTTCCGTTTATTCCACGTTACAGTGCCAACGATTTTGTAGATATTGTCAGAGATGAAGGATTATTTATTGAGCCAAATATTTCTACAAATGGGGTTGAGGAGCAAACGCTCGCGATATATGTATCATTTGATCTTAAAACCGAATTTAACGATATTCCAATTGATATGAATGTCGGTGTGCGCTACGAAGACACCGATGTAACAGGTTATTCAGTCAAGCCTGGGGTTGTTGCTTTTAACTATCGTCATGCTGAAGAGCTTCGCCCTGTATTTGCTGCAACAGCAACACCGCAGGAGCTTGAAGGCGGTTATACACGTATATTACCAAACTTTGATATAAGCGCCGACTTAGATGACGGCTTTAAAACTCGTTTTTCATATAGTCGTACATTAGCTCGTGCAGGTATTGGTGGTATGTTCCCATCAACTACCATTAACGCCCGTCCTGAAGGACCGTTTAATGCATCGCAAGGTAACCCTAACTTATTGCCAATTACGTCAGATAACTTTGATTTTTCAGTTGAGTGGTATGGAGACGACGGAAGCTATGCATCGGTTGGTTACTTTAAAAAGTTTGTTGAAAACTTCATTGGTGCAGGCGTAGTGCAAGGTACGCTAAATGATGTAAATGGCGAGCCGTTACGCGATCCAAGTGTTAACCCCCGCCCTGGTTGTCCTGATAGTTCAGATACACCTAACCCAGCATGTTTAAGCCAAGCGTCAGACCCGATTGTTACATTTGATATTGCAACGCCAGATAATCTTCAAAATCGTGAAGTAGATGGTTGGGAATTAAATGCGCAGTACATGGTGCCTGATACAGGCTTTGGCGTGGTTGCTAATTATACGATAGTGAATAGCGATGAATCGTTTAAACCGTATGATTTTGACCAAACAATTGCACTAGCAGGACTAAGCGATTCAGGTAATTTGGTCGGCTTTTACGAAAACGATGATTACCAAGTACGTTTAGCCTATAACTGGCGCGATGATTTCTTACTGTCTTTGGGAACTGAGCCCACATTTACAGAGGCGTATGGTCAGCTAGATTTTAGTTTTAATTACACCATTAACGACACTTTGGGTGTTAGCTTTGATGCACTTAATTTAACGAATGAAACAACACGCCGCCATGGTCGTTTTGCAGAGCAATTAGTATCTGCTGAGCAATATGGTCCGCGCTTTAGCATTGGCTTAAGTGCTAAATGGTAAGTTAGTTTTTGACAAATAATACAAAACGACAGCTCAGCGCTGTCGTTTTTGCCTTTTAACTAACGAGGTTGCTATGAACGATGATATTAAATCAATAGTAATAGTTGGCGGTGGAACTGCAGGATGGCTAAGTGCAGGAATAATTGCGGCGTATTTGCAAAAACATCACAGCAAAAAAATAAATATAACGCTGTTAGAGTCCTCAGATATTCCTACAGTTGGCGTTGGCGAAGGAACTTGGCCGACTATGCGTAGAACCCTTAAAGACATGGGTATTCGTGAAACTGAATTTATTCAACAATGTAATGTGTCGTTTAAACAAGGCGCTAAGTTTACTAAATGGATTACAGGTGAAGAAGACGACTATTACTATCACCCGCTTGAACTACCAACAGGGATGTATGAACATAACTTAGCTACTAGTTGGCTAACTAAAAACGAGCCAAAACCTCCTTTTGCTGAGTATGTTAGTGCACAGCAATTAATATGCGAAAGCGGATTAGCTCCCAAACAAATCACCACACCCGAATTTAGTGCAATAGCAAATTATGCTTATCACTTGGATGCAGGCTTATTCACTACATTCTTAAAAAACCACTGCATTGATAATCTTAATGTTAAACACATTGTAGGCACTGTCGTCGGTGTAAACAATTGCACAAATGGCGATATTAAAAGCGTTAGCCTAAATAATAAAATAGAGATAGCAGGGGATCTATTTATCGATTGCAGTGGTTTTAAATCGTTATTACTAGGTGAGAACTTAGGGGTGGGGTTTAAATCTTGTAAAGAAGTATTATTTGCTGATAGTGCGCTTGCCATACACATGCCATACAAAGATGACGAACCAATATGCTCGCATACTTTATCTACAGCACAAACATCGGGCTGGATTTGGGATATAGGATTACAAACACGCCGTGGAATAGGGCATGTGTACTCTAGTAAACACATTAGTGATGAAGATGCTAAGCAGCAATTATTTGATTACTTAAATATTAATAAAGATCAGCAAAGCGAATACAAAGTTAAAAAGCTTAGTTTCGAACCAGGACATCGTGAAAAATTTTGGCATAAAAACTGTGTCGCAGTAGGCCTCTCAGCTGGTTTTTTGGAGCCACTGGAAGCCTCTGCTTTATTACTGGTAGAAATATCAGCCAATTTTGTTGCGCAGCAATTTCCGGCCAATAGGCATGTAATGAATATAACCGCGCAGCGTTTTAACCGCACATTTAATTACCGATGGGAGCGAATAATCGACTTTTTAAAGTTACATTATATGTTGAGTAAACGAACCGACAGCCCATTTTGGCAAGCGCACTGTCATCAAAATACTATTCCACAAAGCTTAAAAGATAACTTATCACTTTGGGAATTTCATACACCAAGCGATAACCACTTTGATCATTCACAAGAAGTGTTTCCAGCAGCAAGCTATCAATATGTGATGTATGGCATGGGGTTTACAGGCTCAAGCGAACTGTATGGCAACTCAGAAAGTTATTTTAAAAAGGCCATTGCGCTTGTTAACAACAACCAGCAATACACCCAAAAATTACTTAATAAATTACCTACCAATAAAGCATTATTAGCGCAAATTAATCAATTTGGTATGCAGCAAATATAGTTAAAACATAAGAGCGACACACTATGACAAACTCAGTATTACTCGATAAAAATACACATAAGCATACTCGCATTAAAACTGAACGCGGTGCACAATACGGCGAAGCAGTAAACTACATTCCGGTTGTTGCCGATGAGCTTGCTCAACTTGCATTAGACTACCCAGTCTATTTTATGAAGAACAATCAAACTGGCCAGTTTGAACTATATGCTTTAACTGGCTTTGATGAGGGGCAAAACTTATTTTTACAAAATGATATATGGCATGCCACATACGTACCTTTACACTTACAGCGACAACCATTTAAGTTAGGAATAGGAAATAAACTTACTAACAAGACCGAGCAAACAGATCTCGCTGTTACAATTAACGAACAACACCCAAGAGTAAATAATAGTGAGGGAACACGGTTATTTAACGAAACAGGGGAGCCAACCACATATCTAAATAATGTGAGTGAGCAATTGATAAAGCTTATGCATGGCGGCGAACGTACAACCGCTCTTATCAATACTTTACTAAAACACGATTTAATTGAAGCAGTGCAGCTAAACATCACTAAATCAAGTGGCAAAACACAAGGCTACAATGGCCTGTATTCTATTGCCGCAGATACACTACAGCAACTACCGACAGAAACACTAAACATTTTGCACTCAATGGGGTATATACAAGCTTGCCATCTAATCTTATGTTCAAGCGGGCATGTTAAAAAATTAGTAAAATGGTTACATTGCGGTGATTGAACAGTAGTGTTGTTTATGTATCTCTATTAGCGTAATTTGATCATTAAACTATTTTTAAAAGGAATTTGTATGATTAAGCTAACTCTATTTTTAGCTACGACGTTAAATGTAAATACAGCCTCGTTTGAAGAAGATATGGTAACTGCATTACTTGAAAGAACAACACACAAAGTTTTTTACGATGGTACTTATCGCTCAATAACTTACCCTGGTGGGGATGTACCAAAGAATACTGGTGTGTGCACAGATGTTATAATTAGATCATATCGTCAATTGGGTGTTGATTTGCAAAAGCGTGTTCATGAGGACATGCTAAAAAACTTTGAGCTATATCCCTCTAAGCGTATTTGGGGTTTAACCAAACCTGATAAAAATATAGATCACCGACGAGTCCCTAACCTGCAAGTATATTTTAAACGGCATGGACAAGAGCTTACTAAATCTAATAACGCGAGTGACTACAAGGCAGGCGATATCGTCACGTGGATGCTGCCGGGTAATTTACCGCACATTGGTATGGTTATTAAAGAGCAAGATACACGTTCTGGTAGTCCGTTGATTGTACATAACATTGGGCGAGGGCCTGAAAAAAGCGATATCCTTTTTGCCTATAAAATTACAGGACATTATAGATTTGTGCCTGAAAAGTACACAAATTCATTTAATTAAGTAATCTATTTTTAGACAAGAAAATGGTATCGTTAATAGGGTGTAAATTTTGTATCTTGGTTGTTAAGTGCTAAGTGTGGATTTTGCTTATGTAATTCTGTATTTGAGTAATAGATAATTACTATATTACATAAGTTTTTCTTTTACAGAGGTAAAACCTACTTTAACTGCTTAAAAAATTGATAACCTTCTGCATTTTTCAGCTTTTTAGTAAAGCTCATTCCTAAGCTTTTTAGCTTTACTGCATTATTATATGTGCTGATTTTGGATTTTAACTCACTTACGGCCTGCGCTGTTGCGCCAATGCTATCAAGTGCTAAAAAATACAAATAGGCGTATTGCACGTTGCTATTTTCAAGTGCCATTGCGTGTTTAAACGAGTCAACAGCAGCGGGTTTGTTACCGCTTCTAATAAGCGCCATACCGTTTGCATAATGTAGCGGCGCAGAGGTAGGCACTGCTTTTAAACCTGTATTCAACGTGCTTTGCATTTTTTCGGTTTGATCAAGTCGATAATAAATGTCGGCTAGATTTACATAACTTGCATCAAAGTAAGGGTCTACGCTAATGCCATTTTGTAACGATTCAATGGCGCCGTTTATGTCTTGCTTGTTAAGCGCGAGCATACTTTGATTGATGTTACCTTCACCGCGCCATGTATTTACGTTATTAGCGTGTGCAAGCTCTATAATTGATTGATTAAGCCCGCTTATTTGCGTTGCTGTTTGGCTTAGGTTTTGCGCTGCGGCAACACGCACCGACTTTAATTTGTCGGTTAATAGTTGTTTGTAGCTTTTTAAGCGCTCTGCTTCGGGCAGTAAAAAGCCTACTTTAGCAATCGCCAAGCGAATAAGCGGAAGCGGTGAATTAACCCAACTTTTTACTGTGGCATCGTTAAGCTCAGCTCCTGAATTGCCTAAATAAGCAATTGCACTGGCGCGATCTATTTCGTTTAACGAAAAGTCATTAATCAAGCGCATATGTGCATTTTGCGATATGGCTTTGAGTGAGCGTAACTCAAGCATACTGTGCTCACTTGCACTTAATGCCGGTGCTTTACCATGCCATTTTTCAAG